>CANPHV010000007.1 GCA_947573965.1 uncultured Clostridium sp. | reverse complement strand
ACAAGCGAACATAATAAAATGTTACAAGTTTTTTCCAATTATTTGTGTCAAATTTTTATAGATGTAAGATTTTTCACATAAATAATATCAAATATTGGGTAATTTTCTAAGGAGTAAATTTGATAGATATAAATTAAGAAAAACCTTAATAATTAACGGTTCTAAAATATTAATTTGATAGTTATTCTAAATAACTGAAACATAAATTTTTATAAAAAATAAAAATTTTTTTAATTTACGGTTGGATTTTTGAAAAAATATGGATGTATATATAATAGAGGGATAATTTTTTTAAACTTTTTTAAAATTAGGAAAGGAAAATTTGAAAAAGACCTCTATATATAAAATATGGGATAATTATAAATCAAAGAAAGGGGGAATTGTAATACCATAAAACAATAAAGATATAGTGTTTAACCTTTAAGATAAGCCCTTTAAATCAATAATTTATATGTGAATAATAACGTCTTTCTAGCATATAAATTGAATAAATATTAATAAATAACAGGAGAAAATATGAACGAAACATTTAAAATTAATGTGTATTTTGATGAAAAGGGTGAAGAAATCGAAAATTTAATATCTCACTTTTTAATTGATTTATTAGAGAAAAAGAGATAATAAATTTTTATTATTTCAGTATTTGAATTTCCTAGAAAATTAGTTATAATTAATAGGAATTCAAATCGTCGTTTTTATCAAGCATGGGAAGGAGGAGAAATGCTTGAGACAATAAAAACAGTAATTTATAAGGTTGCAATTTATATAAGGCTATCCAAAGAAGATATAGACAAAGGATTTGATGAAAGTGAAAGTATTACCAACCAAAAATCCTTATTAACAGAATATGTAAAAAATTTAGGATGGGAATATGAATTGATAGATACTTATATAGATCCAGGATATACGGGAACAAATTTTAATAGACCAGATTTCCAAAGAATGATAAGAGATATCGAAAATGGAAAAGTAAACATGGTCATAACAAAAGACTTATCACGTTTAGGTCGTGATTACATAGAAACAGGAGAATATATTGAAAAATGGTTTCCAGAACATGAAGTTAGGTATGTTTCTGTAACAGATGGAATAGATACGTTTGCCACTAATAATGGAAATAATGATATAGCACCATTTAAATCTATCTTAAATGATATGTATTCCAAAGACTTATCCAAAAAGATTAGAACAGCCTTACATACTATGCAAAAACAAGGCAAATGGGTAGGAGGAAAAACAGCACTAGGATATGTAAAAGATTCAAACAATAAAAACAAATTAATGATATGTGAGCCAGAAGCGGAAATCGTAAGAACTATTTTTCATAAGGCTAGTTTACGGAGAAGAAGTAGGAGCCATCAAAAACTATCTAAATGACAACAAAATACCAACAGCGAATCAAATAAGGTATAACAAAGTAACTTTTTGGGAAAATAAAACAGTAAAAAACATCTTAAAAAACGAGGTATATATTGGAAATACTGTGCAAAATAAGAGAAGTAGAATAAGTTATAAAAACAGAAAATTAAGAAGTAATCCACAAGAACAGTGGAACATTGTGGAAAACACACACGAACCAATCATTGAAAAGCAGCTTTTTGACAAAGTACAAAAAATGGTAATTGTGCAAAAATATAATAGAAATGAAAAAAAGCATAAGTTTTTATTAGATGGATTATTGTTTTGTTATGAATGCAAACACAAAATAGGAGTAAGAGGAAAGAAAAACGGCTATATGTTTATGATATGTAATAATTATCGTAGAAATTCAAAATTAGGACTTTGTACATCACATGGATTTAGCTATGAAGCATTAGAAAAAACAATACTACAATACATAAAGAATTTATTTTTAGCAATTGATAGTAAGAGAATAGAATTAAACATAAAAAATAATCGAACAAAACAAGATTATGGAAAAATGTTAAAACAGAAACAAACAGAAATTAACCTTATAAAAGATAACATAGACAAAATGTATGTTGACAAATTAAATGGTAAAGTTAGCGAAGAAATGTATGAAAGGGTATTTAACAAACTAATCAATGAAGTAAATGAAAAAGAAAAGGAATACAATGAGTTAAAAAACAAAAAAGAAAATGCTATGCAAGATGATAGTAAAGAGATAGAAAACATTGTTAAAGAATTTTTAAAACTAGAAAAGCCGACACCTGAAATAATGAAGGTAATTATTAATAAAATAGAAATACACCAAGATAAGCAGGTAGATATCATTTTTAATTTTAAGAGATTAAATGATATTAATATCAAAAATGCACAAAACGACTAATCTAATATTGGATATTAGATTAGTCGAAACAAAAAAATCAAAACTGTCTATTTTGACATCAACCAGAAGGAATATCCATGGCAGTGCCAATGAAAAATGGAGGCATGAAAATCTCAAAAGTAATTTTTTATGTTATATTATCGGGTATCACAACAGGAGTAGGTGCTTTTTTTGGAGCTATCGTAGGTTCTATATCTGAACAGGTAATAGCCATATGCCTAAGCTTTGCGGCGCGGAGCAATGTTATATATTGTATCAGGAGAGTTAATACCAGAGGCCAACCATTTATATCATGGAAGAATGACAGCATTAGGAAATATAATAGGATTTTTGTTAGGAATTTTAGCAACAGGGATTTAGGGGACGTTCCTTAAAATCCCTTTTTGTTCTCCACTGGTTCCGGGTTTGATTGGGGACAATTAATATTATTGATAAAAAACACTTGCTTTTTGAAAACAGATATAGTAAAATACAAACAGAAATTTGAATAAAGGTAAAAAAATAACATAATGCAAAAAAGAAAGGGAGAAAAAATGCAAGAAATATTAAAAGGATTAAATGATAAACAATATGAAGCAGTTGTGAATACCGAAGGACCATGCCTTGTAATTGCAGGAGCAGGAAGTGGAAAAACTAAAGTATTAACACACAAAATTGCCTATTTGATAGGAGAAAAGGGAGTAAAGCCATGGGACATTATAGCCATTACGTTTACCAATAAAGCTGCCAACGAAATGAAAGAAAGAATAACAAATCTAGTAGGAGAGGTAGCAAGAGACATATGGATGGGAACTTTCCATTCAATTTGTGTACGTATTTTAAGAAGATTTATTGACCGAATTGGATTTGACAGTTCATTTATTATATTTGACACAACAGACCAACGAACCTTAATCAAAAACTGTATGAAAGATTTAAACATTGATGACAAATTATTTACGGATAGAAGTGTATTATCTGAAATAAGCAATGCCAAAAATGAAATGTTAGAACCAGACTTATATAGTGTTAGAGCCAATGGAGAATTTAGAAAAGAAAAAATAGCAACCATTTATGAACTATATCAAAAAAGGCTAAAAGAAAATAATGCCATTGACTTTGATGATATCATAAATTATACCATAAAAATTATGATGGAAAATCCAGATATACTAGAGTATTATGCAAACAAATTTCGTTATGTATTAGTAGATGAATACCAAGATACAAACAAAGCACAATTTACATTAATTACGCTATTTGCTTCAAAAAATGGTAACATAACAGTAGTTGGAGATAATGACCAAGGAATTTATAGTTTTAGAGGGGCAGACATTTCCAATATATTAAACTTCGAAAAGGATTTTCCAGGAACCAAAATTATTAAGTTGGAGCAAAATTATCGTTGCACCCAAAATATTTTAAAAGCAGCGAATAGCGTTATCAAAAACAACGAGGAAAAATACAAAAAGGAGTTATGGACACAAAACGATGAAGGGAATTTGCCACATGTATATCAAGCAGATAACGAATATGATGAAGGAGCTTACATTGTAGAGCAAATAGAACATTTAAAAAGAGAAGAATATTACAAATATTCAGATTTTACTATTCTTTATCGAATGAATACACAATCTAGAGCAATTGAAGATATTTTAAGAAGAGAAAATATTCCTTATAAAATTATTGGTGGATTAAAATTCTATGAAAGAAAAGAGATAAAAGATATTATTGCTTATTTGAGATTAATTCAAAATAGTAATGACAATTTAAGTTTAAAGAGAATTATTAATGAACCTAAAAGAGGAATTGGAAAAACTAGCTTGGATAAAGTAGAACTAATTGCGATTAAGGGCGAAACTTCTATGTATGAAGTCATTAAAAAAGCAGATAGTTATGGGTTAAACAGAGTATTCTTAAATTCAAGAGAATTTATTAATGTCATAGAAGAATTAAAGGCTCAAAAAGATAACATAACAATATCTGAACTAATTAAGTTGACATTAAAAAAATCTGGATATACCAAAGCATTAGAGCTAGAAAATACAATTGAAGCAGAAAACAGAATTGCTAACTTAGAGGAATTCTTAACCGTTGCCATAGAATTTGAAGAAGAGAGTGCAGAAAACTCACTTAGTGAATTTTTAGAGGGCATTACCCTATCAAGTGACTTAGATACGATGGAAGAAGAGGCAGAAATGGTAACATTGATGACACTTCATAGTGCAAAAGGGCTTGAATTTCCTGTAGTATTTTTAATTGGTATGGAAGAAGGTATTTTTCCAGGAAATCAATCAATGATGGAGCCAAAAGAGTTAGAAGAAGAAAGACGTTTATGCTATGTAGGAATTACTAGAGCAAAAGAAAATTTGTTTATGACTTGTAGTAAGCAACGTACTATATTTGGTTCAACAAGTTATAATCCAGTGTCGAGATTTTTGCAAGAAATACCAGAAGAATTATTGGAAGGATATGCGGAGAGTTTTGGACAAACTTCTAATAAGGAAACTATGTTTAGAGACTCTTCTTATAGTTGGAGTTATGGTAGTAAAAACAATGGTAACATAAAGTCATACAAAGTAAACGAAAAAGAGCCAGTGATGGCAGCAAAAAATCATTCCAACTTTGCATTTAGAACGGCAGAAAACTTTTTGAATAATTTAGGTAAAAAGACACAAACTACAAAAGAAGTGGATTTATCGCAATATGAGGCAGGTGTTCGTGTGTTTCACAAGAAATTTGGTGAAGGAACAATTAATATAGTCGAGCCAGAAGGAGAAGATTTAAAAGTAGACATAAGCTTTGATAAGGTGGGACATAAAAGATTGATGGCAAAATTTGCTAATTTAGAGATAATTGAATAAACAGTGCTAAAACATTCCGAAAGGAATGTTTTTTCTAACAAATGTATTAAATTTCAAAAAGTGGAAAGAATATTAATGAATAAAAAAGAAAGGAAGGATAAAAATGGCAGATTTAAATCAAATAGAATTACAACATCTAAGACATTTAATAGGGGCACATGAAACAGCTTATCAAAAATTAAATACGTATTCTTCACAAGCTGTTGACCCACAAATTAAACAGTTATTTTCAAAATCAGCACAAGATGCGTTAAATACCAAACAAAAATTAATGACATTTTTAAATAATTAAGAGGGAGGAAAGAAAATGGACGAAAAAACAATGGTAAATGACATATTAGGAAGTGTGAAAGCAGACTTAACAGCTTATCAAACTGCAATATCAGAAGCAGAAAATATGCAGTTAAGACAAACTTTTCAACAAATTAGAAATAATGATGAAAGCTTTCAATATGAACTATTCAAAATAGCACAAACCAAAGGCTATTATGTTCCAGCACAAAAAGCAACAACAACAGAAATCGGAACTGTAAAAACAGAGTTACAACAATAAAAAAGAATGGATTAGGAGGATTAAGGAACGTCCCCTAATCCCTTTTTTAAAAAATGAAAATAGGAGATAAATGAAAAAAAAGAGAGATAAATGGATGAAATGAAATGAAAATAACACAAATTCAAGAAGCAATCTCTTTGCAAAAAAAGAAATATTACAATATTATTACAATAGAAATTTTGAACTAGGGAAAATAACAAAGATACAAAGGAGATGGCTGGTAAAGATGTTTAAAAAAGTAATGATACATACCAAAATAAGTATTAAATTTATCGTTCTTTTTATGATTTCAACTTTTCTAATAGTAGGGGCGATTGCTTTTTTATATAAGCCAACTTATAGTGTTTATATTAATAATGAACCAATAGGATATACCGAAAACAAAGCAGAATTGCAACATAAAATAAATGATTACATAGAAAATGGAGAAGAGGAAAATGGAAGTATCGCTTTTGTGCAAGTTGCAAATTTACCAGAATACAAATTATGTTTGCTTAAAAAAGATGTTATAGCCAATGATGAAGAGATTTTTAGCAAGGTAAAGGAACAAGGTGTTACGTATTATCGTTATTATGCTGTTGCAGATGATGGAGAAGAAAAAGTTTATGTTTCTAGTTTTGAGGAAGCAGAACATGTGGTAAGTGGACTGAAAGAAAAGAATAGTTCTAATTTAGAAAAAATTTCTATTATAGAAAAATATGAAGAAACGATGCAAGATTTAGTAACATCAGAAGAAGCAGTATCTAAACTTTATGTAGCACCATTAACAAAAGTGAATATTGCGAAAAAAGGGAATACAGGAAGTGTTAATACTTCGCTAAAAACATCAGGCGGAAAAGCAAATATTGGCATTGCTTTAATCAGACCAATATCTGGGGTCATTACTTCAAGATTTGGAGTAAGAAGCAATATCAGAAAATCTTCTCACACAGGTTTAGACATTGCAGCGTCAACTGGAACACCAATAGGAGCAGCAGCATCTGGAACAGTAACATTTTCAGGGAGAAAAGGTTCTTTTGGAAATATGATAGTAATTACCCATGGTAATGGTGTACAGACATATTATGCACATTGTAGTAGCTTATATGTATCTGCTGGAACACAGGTATCACAAGGACAAACCATAGCAACTGTTGGTTCAACAGGAAATTCAACTGGACCACATTTACATTTAGAAGTTAGAGTCAATGGGGTGGCTTACAATCCACAAAATTATGTATATTAATAAAATAACATAAAGCAAAAATCGATTCAGAAAAGAATCGATTTTTTTATATTGTAGGAAAGTCCTCCTAGTAGGAGGACTTTCTGTACAAGATAATTATAGCGAGCCTTAGATTTGCTTAAAATTTGCATTTGTTAGCAAATCTTAGGAACGCTTTTTTACAGTTATCAATGGGAAGTCACCAGCGAAACCCGGAACCAATGGGGATAATATTTAGGTGAAGAAACGACTTCCCATTTCAATGGCATTTTTCTTGATAATTATTTTTCCATGTTCTAATAGTTTGGCTTCAAAATGTTCTGAACAAGAAAGGAGTTTTCCGAATTCGGATAATGTGGAGTAAAATAGTTTTAGGTTTTCAGTTTGTGTGTTGATATTTTTTAATACTAAATAATAAGTATTTTTCCACATGAATAAGCGAATGGTTTTTGCTAATGTAACGACGTTTATTTTATGTAAAGATTTGAGACTGGTACAAAATTCACAAAATGCATCAAAGGTTTCAAAATGACAAATAGCCTGGCTTGCCATTTTATTAAAAGTTTTTCTTTTTACTACTAATTTTTTCTTTGGATTTGTTTGGCTAGTTTCTGGATAATATCTTGTTATGGTAAGAACAAAAATATCTTCTAAAGAAGAAAACGCCTCAATGAGTAATTTGCAACCGTCGGTATGAAAGTCTACTTCTTTTTCTGCTTGTTTTAAAATGTTGGAAAAAATTTCTTGTGTTTCCATTGCTTTTGACATGATATTATGTAGATTTATATCATTAGAATTCCCCAATTCATCTGAATTGATAATAACACGAATTTTGTTTTCAGTAAGTTTTTCAATTTTCATAAAGATAACTTCCTCCTTAACTTCTATTAATTATATTATACTACTTCTACTATTATATTGAAAGGCACAATTTTTGGTAATTAAAATCTAAAAATTATCATAATTTACTTGAAAAAATTGTTAATTCAAGATATAATACCAAAAGTAAAATAAAAATGCAATAGCCGTAAGAAAAAAAGAATAAATGGAGGTACTTAAAATGGCAACAAAAGAGAAAAATATATGGATATTATTAGTATTTATCTTATCAGGACTAGTAGTAGGGGGACTATTAGGAGAGTTAGCATCTAAAGTGAATTGGCTTTGGTGGTTATCTTATAGCCAAAGTTTTGGATTGGAAAATCCAGTGGTATTGGATTTAAGTGTAATAAAAATTACATTTGCTCTCATGTTTAAAATTAGTATATCAAGTATTATAGGAATGGTATTAGCCATATTTATTTATAAAAAAGTGTAATCGAGGGGTAATTTAGACAAAGAAAGGATTGGTTTTTTTGCCAATAAAAATGAAAGAATTACCAGAATTAGAAAGACCATACGAAAAATTAGAATGGTTTGGAGAAGAAAGATTGTCAGATGCAGAACTATTAGCCATTATTATTAAGACAGGAACTAAAAATGAAAATTCAGTACAAGTAGCACAAAAGATATTGAATTTGAATGATACAGAGATAGAAGGAATTAACTTTTTGCGAAATATAACCATAGAAGAATTAAAAAAAGTTAATGGAATTGGAAAAGTCAAAGCAATCCAATTAAAAGCAGTAGGAGAATTAGCAAGTCGTATGACAAAACCAACAAATACCAAAAAAATTATAATTAGAGAACCTTTAGATTTAGCTAAAATTATGATAGAAGAATTAAGATTTCAAACCAAAGAAATTGCTAAAATTGTAATACTAAACAATAAAAATGAGATAATAAAGATAAAAGATATTGCAATAGGAGGCGTTAACTTTACTAGTATCGAAGCTAAAGATATTTTAGAACTACCAGTTAAAATGGCAGCACCTAAAATGATATTAGTACACAATCACCCAACAGGAGATGCATCGCCAAGTGAGCAAGATATTATTTTTACCAATCGATTATATGATGCAGCTGATTTAATGGGAATACAGTTAATGGACCATTTAGTAATTGGAAACAAAGCCTTTACCAGTATTTTTTCAACAATAGCACAAATGGCAGAAGACGAAGAGATTAAAAATAAGAAGGGAAGATAGGAAAATGAAATTTTTTGCATGGGGGTCAAAAGATATAGGAATTGACTTAGGAACTGCTAATATTTTAGTAACATTAAAAGGAAAAGGGATTGTATTAAAAGAGCCATCCGTTGTGGCAATTGACAGAAAAACAGGAAGCATTAAAGCAACAGGAAATGAAGCAAAAGAGATGCTTCGGAAGAACACCAGAACAAATTAAAGCTGTAAGACCATTAAAAGATGGTGTTATTGCAGACTTTACAGCAACACAATTAATGCTTAAGAACTTAATTGAAAAAGTAGGAAGAAGATATAATGTAGGAAGACCAAGAGTAGTAGTTGGAGTGCCATCTGGTATTACAGAAGTAGAAGAAAGAGCAGTGGAAGAATCGGTTATTCAAGCAGGAGCCAAAGAAGTATATTTAATTGAAGAACCAATGGCAGCAGCAATAGGAGCAGGTTTAGATGTAGGAGAACCAAGTGGAAATATCGTGGTTGATATTGGAGGAGGAACAACAGAAGTAGCTGTTATTTCTTTAGGTGGTGTAGTAGTAAGTCATTCACTACGTGTAGCAGGGGATGAACTAGATGCGGACATCGTAAATTATATTAAACACGAAATGAACTTAGCAATTGGAGAAACAACGGCAGAACAAATTAAAATGAAAATTGGATGTGCTATGCCACTTATGACAGAAACGCCAATGGAAATAAGAGGAAGAGATTTAAGTACAGGGTTACCTAGAAATGTTATTGTAACTTCAACGCAAATACAAGAAGCGATTCAAGAATCAGTAGGAAAAATTGTGGAAATTGTAAAAGGTACATTAGAAAAAACACCTCCAGAATTAGCTTCTGATGTTATGGAAAAGGGAATTGTATTAGCTGGTGGTGGCGCTATGATTCAAAATTTAGATAAGCTATTGAGCGCAGAAACAGGAATGCCAGTTTATATTGCAGAACAACCACTAGATTGTGTCGTTAGAGGAACTGGAAAAACATTAGAAGATTTGGAGAGATTAAAAACGGTTCTAATCAATAGCAGAAGGAGAAAATAAATGTATAAAAGTAAAAAGGCTGGAATGATAGGGATTATCATAACCATTGTTGTTTTAATATTAATTGTTATTTTTTCAAATGGGGAATCTGGTAATTCCTTTTTTGAAAATGCAGCAAGTAATTTAGTTATGCCAATTCAAAATGGTTTGACCTATTTGAAAAATAAAATAGGTGGTAATCATACTTTTTTTACAGATATTAATAATTTGCAAGAAGAGAATAAACAATTGAAAGAAAAAAATAGTGAATTAGAGCAGTCTTTAAGAGAATTAGAAAATATAAAAACACAAAATGAAACCTTAAAAGAGTATTTGGATTTAACAGAAAAATATGGAGAATATAAAACGATTCCAGGTTATGTCATCAATAAAGATATTAGTAATTATGCTAAAACAATAGTAATTAATTTAGGTAAAAATGATGGTGTAGAAGAAAATATGACAGTCATTGGGGACCAAGGATTAGTAGGACATGTTATTTCTGTAACAGCAACAACGGCAAAGGTACAAACTATTATTGATACCGCGAGTTCAGTTAGTTGCTCTATGAGTACGACAAAAGATAGTATTGTATGTAAAGGAACCTTAGAAGACAAATCATCTTTAAGAGCTATGTATATTCCAACAGAGGCTAATATTATTCAAGGAGATAGCATAGAAACTTCAGGATTAGGAGGGATTTATCCAAAAGGTATTCATATTGGTACTGTTAAAAAAGTAACCAATACGCAAAATATGACCGACCGATATGCTTTAGTAGAGACAGCAGTTGATTTTGATAAGCTAGACACAGTATTAGTTATTACCAACCAATAAAATAAAGGAGGAAAGCCAATTGAAAAAAGCAATTATTAATGTGAGTTTAATCGTAACAACCCTGTTAATTTATTTTTTGCAGTCTAACTTTTTTAGTTGGTTTAATATAGCAGGTGTTATGCCGAATCTGTTTGTTTTATTGGTATTGTTTATTGGCTTGTTTGCTACACAGACGATGGGAACAATTTATGGACTAATTGTGGGACTTTTACTAGACTTTTTGTTAGGAACTAGAGTTGGAATTTATAGTGCTTCACTAGGTTTGATTGGATTTTTAGCAGCTATTTTTGATAAAAATTTTTCAAAAGATAGTAGAATGACAATTATGGTTATGGGAATTGGAGCAACAGTTATTTTTGAGAGTTTGACATATTTATTAAAATATGTTTTTGCTGCTAATCAATTGGAATTGTTGAATTTTGTTAAGATTTTAGCAATAGAAGTTATTTTTAATTTGCTTTTAACGATTATATTATATCCTTTGTTACAAAAATTTGGTTATTATATTGAAAATGAATACAAGGGCAATAAAATTTTAACAAGGTATTTTTGATTTTTAACAAGTTTGATATTATTTTTTATTTTTAATTCCCAATATCGAACAGTCTGTAATAAATAACAGACTGTAACTCATTGGTCCCCCCGAACTATTAAAAATAAAAAATAATATCAAACTTAAGTGAAAAAGTGAAAAATAGAAAAGAAAAAGAGGAAGGTGATAATTTGGTAAAACAACGAAAAACAAAGAAAAGAGCGAATGTAAATTTAAGATTTAATGTATTAACGATTTTAATTTATATTGTTGGAATTATTTTAATTGTCAAATTATTTAGCCTTCAAATTATACATGGAGCAGAATATAGAGAGCAATCCAATACACGTTTAACGAGAGAAAGTACACTAGAAGCAGCAAGAGGAGCTATTTTGGACAAGACAGGAACACCACTTGTTACTTCCAAGATGGCATTTTCGTTAGAAATGTATAAAAGTAAAGTAGATACGGATAATTTAAATACTTCTATTTTAAATATGATACAAGTATTAGAAAAATATGAATGTTCTTATTCAGATACATTCCCAATAAAGATAGAGCCTTTTGAATATACCATAGAAAATGAAACCTTAATAAATTGGAAGAAAGCTAATAATTTAGCAGAAGATTTAACGGCAGAACAAGCTTTTTACAAATTTAAAGATAAGTATAAAATTCAAAATACAGATATTCAAGAAATTAGAAAAATAATTGCAATTCGTTATTTGATTGCACAAAACGGTTACAGTAGTACAAGAGCTGTAACAATTTCAGAAAATATACCAAGAGAGGCAGTGGCAGAATTTAGTGAGTGTTCTGAAAAATTTGCAGGAATTAACATTGTTGTGGAGCCAATAAGAGAATATACTTCTGGAAATTTAGCTTCTCATATATTAGGTTATGCTTCTAGAATTAATGCCGAAGAATATGAAGCAAGAAAAGCAACCTATAGTCAAAATGATATTATTGGAAAGACAGGAATTGAGTATGTATTTGAAGAATATTTAAAAGGAAAAAATGGAACGAAGCAAATTGATATGGCAGTAGATGGAACAACAACAGCAGAATATGTTGCAAAAGAAGCGGTTGCTGGTTCTGATGTGGTACTTACCATTGATGCTAATCTGCAAAAAATAGCAGAAGATGCCTTAGCAGCTAATATACAGAAAATAGCAACAGGAGGATTTGAAAAAGTATATGATGCAAGGGCAGGAGCAGTTGTTGTCATGAATGTGAATTCAGGAGAAGTGCTAGCAATGGCCAGTTATCCAGATTATACACCAGCTGATTTTGTGGGAGGAATTAGTAACGAAAATTGGGCAAAATATCGTGATAATACATCAAAACCTTTAGTAAATAAGGCAGTACAAAATTCCTATTCACCAGGTTCTACTTTTAAAATGGTAACTGCTATGGCAGGTTTGGAATCAGGGGTTATTAACTTAAATACGACGATTAATGATACGGGTGTTTACACCAAATATCGAGACTATCAACCACGTTGTTGGATTTATACAGATTATCATAGAGGACATGGCTACTTAAATGTTTCTGGTGCAATCGAAAAATCATGTAACTATTTCTTTTATGAAACTTCAGATAAAATGGGAATTGACAATTTAGTTAGATATGCAAAATATTTTGGACTAGGAAGAAAAACGGGAATTGAATTGCAAAGTGAAACGGCAGGAGCTTTAGCAAGCAAAGAAACCTGGGCCAATTTACATCCAAATGAGCCATGGGGACCTGGAAATACCTTGCAAGCAGCCATTGGACAAAGTGATAATGAATTTAGCCCTTTACAAATGGCAAGATACATTAGCATGCTTGCTAATGGAGGACATAAGGTGGATGTAAGTATTGTAAAAACAATTAGAAATGCCGATGGCTCTGAAACTTCAAAAGAAGAAATGAATCAATTTGTTAACAAAAAATTAGGATTAGAAGAAGATAATACAGAGGAGCTAAGCATAAATCAAAATTATTTAAGAGCAGTTTTGCAAGGAATGCAGTCTGTTACCAGTGATACGGGAGGTACAGCTTATGTTAGATTTAAAGATTTTGACATTAGTGTTGGTGGTAAAACTGGTTCGGCAGAAGCACCAAATAATCAAGTACATGCTTGGTTTGTAGGTTTTGCACCATTTGAAAATCCAGAGATTGCCATTGTGGTTATGGTAGAAAACGGAGGACATGGAAACTATACGGCAGAAGTAGTAAGAGATATTATGCAAGAATATTTTGGCATGAATATACAAAATGTAGAAGAAGATATGAGTGCCATTCCTTATGTTGAAATTATGAATTAAAGGAGAGGACGTAAAAATGAGAAATTGTGTTAATGTAAATATGAAAAAAAATGAAATTATTATCAAATTAAATGATGAAGCAGAGCAAACAGAGATTGTAACAGCCTTAACAAAAAAGTTAACAGAATTAAAGAAACTTTATAAAGATGACAAAACACCGATTACAGTAACAGGAAAGATCTTAAAGAACAAGGAAATGGATGAAATACAAGAACTAATTAAAAGCAAAATTGATGTAGAAATTGATTTTGATATGCCAAAAAGTTTAGGACTACATAGTATCAAGAAAGCTTTTGAAAAAGAAATTGCAGTATCAGAAACCAAATTCCATAGAGGTTCTTTACGTTCAGGGCAAAAGATGGAAACAGAAGGAAGTTTAGTTATTATTGGGGATGTTAATTCTGGGGCAGAAGTAATTGCCTCTGATAACATTATTGTATTAGGTGCTTTGAGAGGATTAGCACATGCAGGGGCAAAGGGAAATAAGCAAGCCATTATTGCAGCAGGCTTAGTAGATACTGTGCAAATTAGAATTGCAAATGTGGTAAAAGAAATTGATAGAGATGAAGAGCCAATGCATAAACAAGCCTATGTGAGTGTTGACAATGATACCATTGTCATTGAATAAGCTAACTTAGTAATAACAAAATTAGGGCGATGAATAGCATTTCGTCTTGCACACCTTCTTGATATAAGAAAAATAATAAACCAAGAATGATGATATCATCTAGATACAATTGGATACCTAATATTTCAAAAATGGGTTCTTCAATGTCATTGAAAAACGGATTTTTGAATTGAATAGGTCCAAAAGAATAAGCTCTAGATGATTTTTCATTTGGTGCAGAAACAGGAACCTCTGGTTTTGATACATCTTTAGAAGGAACTTCATTCGATGGCTTATTTCTATGAGGTAAGTAAGGTCCATAATATCGATAATAATTATTATAAAAACTAGCCATTGTGAGGACTCTCCTTATTGTTATTATTATCTCTAAATAAGTCAGCCATTTTGGCAACATTTAATAGGCTGGCATATTGGTCTAATTTTCCTTTTTTTTCTTCTCGTAAATAAGGTTTTAAAGAATAGAGAAGGTTTGACCTAGGGTCATTGGAAGTATTTAATTTATCCATCACAGACTTCATTTTTAATATAGTATTCATATCAAGTTGGCTAAAATCAAATCCATTGTTCGTTTGGTTACTATTCGTATTTGTTTGATTTTCTTTGCCTTGAGACATCATAGAAGAAAAATTTTGTATCATTTCAGGGGGAATTTGAGAGATTACATCATTAAGTTCTCCGTTGTTCATCATATCCTTTAATTTATTCACCGTATTTTCATCAAAATTCATATTATTCAAATCAATCACCTCTATTCTAAGTATATGAAAAAAGTAAAAAAACTTTACTATTTTTATCGTAAAATGCAATAGCTTTTAATAATTACATAAAAAGCTATTTTTTTTGCTCAAATCATTGAAAAATCAATAAAAAGGGTGTATAATAGAAAGTGATTATGTAATAAAAGAAAGAAAAATAAAAAATGTAATAAAAAAGTAATATTTAAGCATAATCAACAAGCAGATACCATTTCCGTAACACGAAAAGTGAGAAAAACTAAGAAAGTACGAAAGATAAGAGTTGTTTTTTTTAAATAATTTATATATAATAAAATATAAAGATTTGGTAATAAAAATAACTAAAGAAAAGGAGGATACTATGAAAAATAAGATTTTCAAAACAAGCATTATTTTAGTCATGATTCTAACCATGACGATGACAAACTTTATTTTTGTAGGAGCAAATCTTGTTAGTTATGCAGCAGATAACATAGCAACAAACCACAAAAATGTAGATTTTGAAGCATATTTCAAAGAAGAGGAGAAAGATGCGTTATTTTTGCGTATTAACGTCAAAAAAGAAGGATATTTTAATGGAGAAATCACATTAGGAGAGAGTAATTTTACTTTCAAAGAAGCAGAAAGTAACTATGTAAGTAAAGTAGAAGCAAACAAACTGTATTTAAATCAAATCAATGCAGGGACAGTAGAAGAAATTAAGATAAAAATAGAACCAATGAAAGAAGAAAGTTTTTCAGTTGGTATGTTAAACATGGTAAGTAAAATTATCATGAATGGTATTTATAGAGATAGCACAGAAAAAGACATTAACATTCAAGCAACTAGAGATATAAGTTTTAAAATACCAGAAAACAATACCATAGAAAATGTGCAAAATGAGATGAAAATCATTACCAATAAAATAATGGAAATGGATGGAATCGAAAAGAGAGTAATCCAACTTTCTTATCATATGGGATTAAAAGAAAATCATTACCCAATGCAAGAGATAACTGCTAAAATAGCTATTCCAGAAATAGATGGAAAAAAAGCGAATATCGAAAAAATAGAACAATTAAATAATATGACAGTAATTAACGAGCAATATCAAGAAGGTAACGTAGTATTAACCTTGAGAAACGAAGCAAATAGCGAAGGAAAAGCAAATTGGAAAAAGCAAGGTGATGAAAGCGTTATATTGACATGCATTTATGATAAAGAAGTAAACACGCAAGATTTAGAAATTACAGCAAACCAAAAAGTTACACTATATAATGGAAAAGAAATAGAAACAGAAAATAGAGTAACAGTAGGAGAAGAAGGAAAAAATGGTACAATAGAAGTAAATAGCATAAATGCAGAAGATGTAATCTATAAAGGAAAACTAAATGCTGGATTAGATAGACCATATCAAACCACAACACAATTAAAAATAAATCTAGCAAGAGCTATGAAGGAAATTATGGTAGAAGAGAAGAATAGTCAAGAAGGGATTTTGGCTACTTACCATAGAACTACAATTAAAAAAGAGCAATTAGATAAGATTTTGGGACAAAATGGAATCATGAAAATTTTTGACCAAAATGGGGAACTTATTGATACAATTACAAACGAAACTGCTATGAATGAAGATGGAAACATCGTTGTTGATTATACTGGGAAAGAAGTTACTTCTATCAAAATAGAAACAACAGCACCAGTGGCTGAAGGAAAGTTAGAATTAAATCATAGTAAAGTTGCTCATGCTAATGGACAAGCAGAAGAAATAAAAAGTAACATAATGGCAAATGGGGCAATAACAGAAACAGCAATCAAATTAGAAAATGCTACAACAAAAGCTTCTTTAGAAGTAGATAAAGAAAGTTTATCCACAGTTGTAGGAAATAATGTGGAAATGAAAGTAGTATTAACTTCTAATAATGAAAAATATAACTTGTATAAAAACCCAGAGATCTTAATTGAATTACCAGAAGAAGTGGAAAGAATTAGCATCAACAAAATGGACCTTTTATACGAAGAAGAATTGAAAATAAAAGATTATACAATTAATGGAAGAACAATTCAAGTCATCTTAGAAGGAGAACAAACACAATACAAAGAAGAAACGGTAGAAGGGGCAACTATTGTTATCGATGCAACCATAGAGGTAAACAAAAAAGCAACAACACAAGATAAAGAAATAAAAATGACATATAGAAATCAAGAAGAAGGAAACGATACAAAAGCAATAAAAATTGTAGCACCAACCGATATAACAACGATTCATAGTGTAAACGAACTAGGGATAGAAACCATTGGACAAGAAGAAAAAGCACAAGTAATGATGGCAAGAGCAGGAGAAGAAAGAAATTTAGAAACACAAATAGAAATTATCAATAATAAGGAAGAAGCTGTTGAAAATGTTAAAGTTTTAGGAGAATTCCCAACTAACCATGAAGACAACAATTTAGGGGCTGAAATTTTAGGTGGAATTGCCCTAGAAAATGCCAAAATTTATTACACAGAAAATGCGAAAGCAACAGATGAAATAGGAAATGCAGAAAATGCTTGGACAGAGACGATAAAAGACACACATAAAGTAAGTAAATATTTAATGGTAATTGATAGAATCGAAAGCAAAAGCAGCGTACAAGGTAATTATTCTTATAAAGTACCAGCTAACTTAGATTATAACCAAGCAGCTGAAACTGGGTATGTTGCAAAATATACAAATAGCAATACAAAGGTAGAAAATGAATTAGCAGCAACTACCATTGAAATGACAACAGGAATTGGGCCAAAAGTAGAAACAAAATTAATGGCAACAGTAGGAGGAAAAGACTTTAAAGAAAACGTAAAAAATGGTGAAGTAATTCGTTATCGTGTAGAGGTTTCTAATGTAGGAACAGAAGATATCTCAAATGTACAAGTAACTGGAAAAGTGCCAGAAGGAACTACTATGGTAGTACCAGAAGAAAATTACGAATATACAGGTGCTTCTTATTATCAAGAATTAGACAATAAAACATATGAAGCAACCTTAGAAAACTTAAAAGTAGGACAAGTAGCTTATGTAGAATATGAAGTTAGAGTAAAGAATCAAGTAGCAGAAGGAACCATTTTAAACAACCAAGCAGAAGTGAAATATGGAGATGTTACTAAACAAACAGAAGAAATTACAAATAAGACAGAAAAAGGAAACTTAAGAGTTAGTGTAAAACGTGTTACAGATAGAAATGTTGACTTATATGAAACAGGAATAGTACAATATTTTGCTATTATAGAAAATATTTCAAATGAAACACAAGAAAATGTGAAAGTACAAACACATCTTCCAAATAATATAGAGGTAGATAGATTAACATTATACACAGGAATGGAAAAAGAAGAAGGCGAAATTTATATTGCTGGTTCAGAAGAAGAAATAATGGAAGATGGGGAAGAAGAAATAACGAATTATAATGAAAATATTCAATCTGAAATTTTAGAATATAAAGAAGAAATTGATATTGGTTCTTTAGAGCCTGGGCAAAACAAAGTGTTAGGTTATAACATGTTAATTAACAAAATGCAGGAAGACAATAAAGCAATTGATTTTTCAGTAACTGTAAAAAATAAAAAAGAACAATACGAATCTAACAATTGGAAAGACGAAGTAAATGAAGTTGAAATAGGTATTTCTATGACAAACAACACAGAAAGTCAATATGTAAAAGCTGGTGATGAAATAGAATATACAATTGAAGTAGAAAATAAAGGAAGTGCCGAAACAACAGGATTAATGATAAAAGATGTTATTCCATCTCAATTAACAGTAAATGAAATAGTACAAGATGGACAAGTAATCGAAGGAATTGAAGGAAACAATGTTGAAATACCAGTTAGAATTGGTGGAAACGAGACATCTACGATCATAATTAAAGCAGTTGTAGATTATTCAGAAGCAAGAGCTAAAGCAGAAGCAATTACTAACATAGCATATGCAGAAATATTTGGAGAAAGAGTAGCTACAACAACAGAAATCAACCATATTATTCAAAACAACAATAGCAACGATGATGATGATACACAACAACCAGGGGAAGATAATAATGACAATAATACAGACGATAACAACAATGACAAAAATGATGTAGCAAAAGGAGATAAAACCATTACTGGTGTTGCTTGGTTTGATGAAAATGCAAATGGACAAAAAGAAGTGGGAGAAAAATTATTAAGTAATATCAAAGTAAGATTATTGAACACAAAAACCAATCGTTTTGTGAAAGAAGAAAATGGACAAATATTAGAAGCAACGACCAATGAAAATGGAGTATATGTGTTAGACAAAATAGGAAATGGTAGATACATTGTTGTATTTGACTATGATAATACAAAATATGCTTTAACAAAATATAAAGTAGAAGGCGTTGCAGAAGCAGAAAATTCAAATGTTGTTTTAGGTGAATTATTAATCGAAAACAACAAAGAAAAAGTAGCTTCTACTGATATAATAGAAATAGAAGAAAATCATATTTCTCATATTAATATTGGTTTGATTAAATTACAAAATTTTGATTTAAGACTAGATAAACAAGTAAGCAAAATTCTAATTCAAAATACAAAAGGAACTACAGTTAGAGAATATGACAATGAAACAATAGCAAAAGTAGAATTAGATGCTAAAACAATAAATGGTTCAACCGTTATTATTGAATACAAAATAAAAGTAACCAATAATGGTGAAGTAGAAGGATATGCTAAAAAAATAGCAGACTATGCAGCAGCAGACTTGAAATTTAGTTCTGAATTGAATAAAGATTGGTATCAAGTAGGAGATACCTTATATACAGCAAGTTTGGCAAATGAAAAGATTAAACCAGGAGAAACCAAAACAGTAACCTTAACTTTAACAAAGACAATGACAGAAAATAATACAGGATTAGTAGCCAATACTGCTGAAATAGCAGAAGATTATAATGAATTAGGAATTGCTGATAGCAATTCAACTCCTGGAAATAGAGCAAAAGGTGAAAATGACTTTGGATTAGCAGAAGTCGCAATTAGTATTAGAACCGGTGCTGTTTTATATACGAGTATAGGAATTGCAATTACTATAATACTTGTTGTAGCGGCAGTTGTAATATTAAAAAATAAAAAAGAGGCAATAGAAGAATAGAAAGGAAAGGAGGTAATAAAAGTGAGTCAATTAAAGAAAATAATTGTTAGTGCAATCATTGGAATAATGGCGATATTAGGAATTTATACAAATGCGAATGCTTATGAAGTAGGGCAAAATATAACAATAACTTACAGACAATATAAAACAAATGGTAATATATTTTGTGCTGAAAAAGGGCAAGCATTAAAAAGGGTAAATTCTTATAGCATTATTTCACAAGTAAGAATTGAAGGGAACCAATCAAAAGACCATTTAGGAAGTACAATAACAAATTGGTCTAATGCTAAAATGGCATACATCTTATCACAAGATAATGGGACTAATAAAGATAGTGGAGAAGTGGCTAACTCTATATGGAATTACTTATATACCTGGCTAACCAATGTAGGACAGTATCATGCTGGACTATATAGAAGTTTTTCAAATAGTAAAGAGGGAACACAAAGTTGGTTAGATACAGAATCAACTAATTATGCTAATAATTATAGAGAAGATAGACAAATAACAGATAATACCAATAAAGATAATATTAAAGTAGTAGCTTATCAAAGCAAAGATGGAAACTCTTATATGAGAGTAGGACCATTTAATTGGTCTTTTCCAGGAAAAATGACAAATGTAACAGTAAATGACCAAAATGGAAAAGCAATTAGTGGAATATCATTTAGTAGTTTTAGAGGAAATGAAGAATATTGGTATGGTACTGAGGGGATTCAATCAGGAAGAGATTTTTATTTAACATTACCAATGAGTACAGATATTACAAAAATTACAACGATTACAGGAGAAGCAAAGACAACTGTAAAAAGTGTTAATATATGGTTTTTAAAATCAGCAGTAGGTGCTAGGCAAAATTTAATTATAAGAGAACCGTATGAAGCACCAGTGGATATTAAAACGCCATTTAATTATGATATTTCAACACAAGGACATTTACAAGTTATTAAGGTAAATAAAGATAATCAAGCAGTAAAATTACCAGGAGTAACTTTCCATATTCAACATAAAAACACAGGAAAATATGTACACCGTGATGAAAAGAATAAAATTTCATATGTAAATAGCAAAGAAGAAGCAAGTGTATTTACCACAGATGATAAAGGTGAAATTTTAATTGAAAACTTAATTGTAGGAACCTATGTAGCTTATGAAATTGAAAATCCAAATTATGGTTATGAGATGCTTACAGAAGGTGTAGAACATGATGTTGTTGTGGATAAGACAGAGAAATTTGTAATTTCCAACAAGCAAATTTATGTTAAATTATCAGGTTATGTGTGGGTAGACAAAGGAGATGGCAAAAAAGCAGATAGGAACGATCTATTTAAAACACCAAATAGTGAACAACCAGATAGTCAAGACATTTTATTCAATGGAATTACAGTAAGATTGAAAGACAGAGAAACAGGAGAAACATTACAAGAAACAGTAACTTCAAAACTAGACCGTTATAAAGATTCTATCAATGATGGAAATGGTGAATATCTATTTATGGATGTTCTAATTGAAAAATTGAAAGACTACTATATTGAATTTGAATATGATGGATTAACATATACCAATGTAGTACCACACATTGAAAAAGATACTGGTTCTAAATCAGCAGAGAAGGCAGAAGGGGAAGGCAGCAGAGACGAATTTAATAAAAACTTTAGTGTAGTAGAAGGAAGCGGAAGAAATACTGGTTATACACGAGATGCCAATGGAAACGAAAAACATCAATTAGCTTATAATATTGATGAATCAAAACATACAGCAACATTAATTAATAATGGTCAATATACTATAACAGCTAATACCGATGTACCAGATTACAAAATTAGAAACCACTTTACTTTTGGACAAGAAGAAATAAGATATATTAATTTAGGTTTATATGAAAGAGAGCAACCAGATATAGCATTAACCAAAGACCTTGAAAATGTTAGAGTAACCATTAATGGCTATGAACATACTTATGTTTATGCACAAAGATTTTTAAATGCAGGAGAGTATGGTGACGGATTTAATGTTGGTGTTAAATTTGGAAGCAAATATGGAAGTATGTCTTATTCAAGAGCAATTTATAAGGCAGACTATGAATACAGAAATGAAAATGACCAAAGTAAAGAACTAAAAGTATATGTAACTTATAAATTAACAATGAGAAATAAATCGGATCATTTAGTAACACAAGTGAACCAATTAGTCGATTACTATGATAGTAAATATGAATTATTAGCCGTAGGAAATAAACTAGATGAAAAAGGCAGAATTGTCAAAGGAGAAATGGCTCATAAAGAAGAAGACTATAATGGTAAATATAAAAAGACTACGATTCAAAATAATACTAGGTTAGAGGCAGAAAAAGAAGATAGCATCTATGTAGAATTTGCTTTAAATAGAGAAGCGGTTCTAAATGTGCTAAATGATAAAGCAAACTTAGACAATGTAGCAGAAATTGCTTCTTACTCAATTTTCGATGGCAATAAGGTTTATGCTGGAATTGACAAGAATTCTAACCCAGGAAATAGTGTACCAGGGGATACTAGAACTTATGAAGATGATACCGATGCCAGCCCAGCTTTAAAACTAGAAGTAGCAGATGCAAGAGAAATGGCAGGAAAAGTATTCTTAGATGAAACTTCAGGAGATTTAATGACAGGACAAACACGTCTAGGAGATGGTAAATATACCGAAAATGAAAAAGGAATAGAAGGGGTAGATATTACTCTTACTGAAACCACGGGAAGTGGTAAAGTATATACTGCTAAAACAGATAGTAATGGAGATTTCCTTATCAAGGATTATATACCAGGTGACTATACACTAACTTATACTTGGGGAGATAAAACTTATACAGTACAAAACTACAAAGGAACTATCTACAACGACAAAGATAGACAAAACAACAAGAAATGGTATAAAGAAAATGTAGATACTAGATTAAGTGATGCAATGGACAATTTGAAGACAGCACAAGAAGCTCCAAAAGGTTCAAGAGAGCAAATTGATGATGAAATTAAGAAGGTAACGAACCAAACAGATAGCAAAATTGCAAGAACGAAGATGGATTCAACAACGCCTATGATGGGAATTGGCGTAGAATATGAAACAACTTATACAGCATCTATGGGAGACAGATATATTTATAAAGTTGCTAATATAGACCTAGGTATTGTAGAAAGAGCAAGACAAGACTTAGCATTGAAAAAACGTGTAAAAACATTAAAAGCGACATTGGCAAATGGACAAGTAATTGTTAATTTAGAAATTGATGAAGATGGAAATGTTACAGGAGAAAAGAATGGTATTACTTATATGGGACCAAATCCTAATATTATACCAAGCAATGGCTTCATTCGATTAGAATTAGACAATGAATTAATCCAAGGAACAGTTCTTGAAGTTGGTTATGAAATTAAAGCAACCAATCAAAGTGAATTAGATTACTTGTCAGATAATTACTATCTATATGGAATCGTAGAAGGACCTGTAGTAACCATAGAACCTACTGGAATTATAGATTACTTAGATAAAAATTGGGCATTTGATAGTGACAAAAATCCACAATGGCAAGTAAAAACGTTAGATGAAATTAAAAATATTGTAGCAGAAACAGTTTATAATAATCCAGAATCAACGATTAACGAAAAGATGATTTTATATACTGAAAGCTTAAAAGGAAAACAATTAAAACCTACTGAATTTGCAGATGTTATGCTACATGTATCTAAGATCTTAACAACAACCGATGAAATTTCATTAGATAATGAAACAGAAATTGCTGAATTAACGAAAACAGGTGGTTCAAAACCACAATCTACACCAGGTAACTATATACCAGGAAAAGCATTTATAGAGACAGATGATAGCATGGCAGAAACAACAATTGTTACACCTGCAACAGGTGAAAATCAAAATTATATGGTACCAATCATGATAGGAACATTTGCATTTGTTGTGTTAGGAGCAGGAGTTGTTATCATTAAGAAAAAAGTGCTAGATAAATAAATATTAGGGACACACCAATTATAAGGTGTGTTCTTTCTTTGTTTTCATAAGGCTATGAAATATTACAAGAATGTCACGAAAATGAAAAATAAATTTAAAAAAGATAAAGAAAATAGAAGAAACTAATATCCGTAAACACTTATAGAAGTAGTAAAAAAATGGAAAAATAAGGTCCTTGCTTTTTTTATGAATACTAGATACCATATAAATAGGAAGAAAGGAATGGAATTTTATGAAAGAAAAAGTTTTTAAAGTGATTTTAGTATCTGTTTTGATTGTCCTATTGACAGTATTTGACTTTATCTTACTTGGTCAAGGAATATCAATTGCAATGGGAGAAACAAAAGAAAATTCAACCAATGTTAGAAATGTTGAATTTGCTGTAAGATTTAATCAAGAAGAAGTGAAGATTTCTTCAGAGCCAGTCCTAATCTTGGATATAGAGGTTAAAGATAAGGGCGTACTTTATGATGGGAAAATAAAAATAGAAAATGCAAATTTTATCATACAAAAAGATAAATTTCAGAATAACCATGTTAAAAACATTGATAGAGAGACCAATGAAATAGAACTGAATGCTATTGTTTATTCTAACCATATAAAGCTTGAAATTCCAGTCCAATTTAAAAAGCAGGAAAAATTAGAAGAAGATTATTTCCAAAGAAAAATAGCGATTCAATTAAGTGGAATTTATAAAGACGAAACAGAAGTAGCAGTTAATGCCAAAAAAGAGGCTTCTATCTTTTGGACAGAAGAGGCAGAAATACTATTTAGTCAAGAGATCAAGAAATTTAAAAGAATTGAAAACATAGGAACACTATTGCAACAAGAAATAAAAACAGAAGTATTAGAAAATAAATTACCAAGAGAGAGCGAAAATTTATTAGTTCAAGTTCCAATGTTAGAAGAACAACAACCACAAAAAATTTATGTAATAAAAAATGGAATAAAACTACCAGAGGAAAAAATAGACTATGTCAAAGATACAAATATGCTAGAAATAAAAGAGGAAAAAAGTTCAGTGTGGGGAACACAACAAAATGTTTATGAAATTATGTATCTATATGATTTAGAAGTACAAGTAAAGGAAACAACCATACCATTAAATAGTTTAACCAATATAAAGCTAGTTACCAAAGAGCCTATTCAAAAACAAGAGACAAAAGAAGTTACAATACAAGAAATGGGAAATGTAGTATCACTTCAAAAAGAAATAAGTAGTGAGGTATATAAAGGCTATTTAATGGCAAAAGCAGAGCAAGAGACGATTTTTACAGAAAAAAATATTTTGCAGATTTCAAATGCGGAAGCAATGAACCAAATAGAACTAGAAAAAGAAAGAGAAGAATTTGCAGATGATGTAAATTTATTTGATGTGTCTGAATATGTTGCGTATAAAAATACAACGGTAGCGAAAGAAGACATAGAAAGAATATTAGGAAAAGATGGACAAATTACAGTAACGGATGAGGCAGGAAATGTTTTAGGACAGCTAAATAAAGAGAATGAAACAATTGAATACGAAACACCAATTAAAAAAATCAAATTAACAACTACGAAACCAATAACAGAAGGAGAATTATCAATTACACATACGCGAGTAATTGAATCAACGCAACCTTATGATAAAGAACAACTAAAAACTTTTATAAAAATGATAACAAGAACAAAAGCAAGAAGTAATATATCAGAAGAGATAGCAGAAGCAGAACTACTAATGAAGGATACCAAAACAGAAGCAAAATTAGAGATAAGTAATGCTAATTTATCGACGTTACAAAAAAATGAAAATGTACAATTGTTAGCAACGCTAAAGAGTGATTCTTGGGAGTATGATTTATATAAAAATCCATTCGTGAGAATTCAATTGCCAGCAGAACTAGCAATTGACATTAAAAATATAACACAATTAAATGCACAAGAAGAGTTAAATATTGTTAATCCAATTCTTTATGAAAATGAAGTAGGAGAAAAGATAATTGAAATGCAGTTAGAAGGGGAACAAACTAGATATGAAAATAGCATTAATGGAGGGATTCAGATTGCTATAACAGCTGATATTACCATTGACAAAACGTGCCCAAGTAAAGCAAGTGAAATTACGATGAATTATACGAATGAAAATAGAGCAGGAGAAGAATTGAAAGTAGTTGCTCCAATCCAATTGAATTCGAAGTACGGTGTTTTAACAGTTAACAAATTATCAAATTATAACAAGAAAGAAGATAGCATAGAAAATATAGACGACAAAATAAAAGAAGTGGCTTTAGATACAAAAGTAGAAGCAAAAGAAGCAAGACAAGAAATTGCCATTGTAAATAACTATGAAAATGAAATAACCGATGTGGTAATTATGGGAAAAATACCAAATAAAGGACAAGAAGAGATAAGTGGAGAAACTTTGCAAGCTACTTTTGAGATGAATTTAGTACAAGCCATTAAAACAAAGGAAAATACACAAGTATATTATACAGAAAATCCAAACGAGGAAAAGGATAGCGAGGCTTGGACAACGACACCAGAAGATTTTACAAAAGTAAGAGCGTTTAAATTGCAATTAGAAAATGATACATTGCAACCACAAGAAGTGTTAAAGATGTCTTATCCATTAACGATACAAGAAAATTTAGAGGAGAATGAAGAAAGCTATACCAATTTGTCGGTAAGTTATCATTATTTAGGAGATGTCGTAGATACCAATTCGACCATTCGTTTAAAAACAGCTAAGGAAGAAATCAGCGAAATAAAAACGGAAAATACAGAAAAAATGTCAATAGAATTACAAGGTAGAACAGGAGGAAAACCATTAGCACAAGGACAAGAAGTTTACGAGGGACAAGCTATAAAATATCTTCTAAAATTAACGAATCATTCAAATGAGGAGATTAAGAATTTAAAAATAAATGCTGTACAAGAAAATGCTATTTTTTATGATAAAAAAGTGTATCATGATGGATGGGATTCTATTACGGGAGAAGAAGGGGTGGCTTATAGTAAAATAGAAGAAAATCCAGAATTAGAGCAAAAAGAATTAATACTAGAAAGTATAAAAGCAGGAGAAAGCCTTGAAGTAGAGTATCAGTTTTCTGTAAAAGAAATGATAGATGAAAAACAAATAACAACTGGAAAAATAAAAATAACAGCAGATGGTATAGAGGATAAAGAAATAGAAACATTAAAAAATCCAATTCGACAAGGTAAATTAAAGTTGCAAATGAGAAATAAATCAGAAGAAGAATATAAAATGTTCACTAATAGAGAATATCCATTTTTCTTAGACATAACAAATATTTCTAATGTGAAGCAAAAGGATATTTTAATACATTTGCCAGTACCAGAGGGATTTGATTTTCAAACGGCATCTTTATTTGAAGCTAATAATTATGAATTTATAGAATATAAAAATAGAAAAGTTATCTTAAAAATACCATCAATAGAAGCAAATCAAACCATTTCTATTCGATTAGGTTTTCAAATAAAACCTATGGATACTAAAATAGAAAGCAAAGATTATCATTTTACATACCAAGCTGAATTAGGAAAAGAAATATATGTTTCTAATGAAATGGATAGGACTATCTATAATGCAGAAAGTGAGATAAAAGCAAAACAATATGGAAGTATCCGTGATGAATGGGTAAAAAATGGAGATAGATTAACGTTTACTTGTGAAATTGAAAACAAAGGAACAAAAACAAAAGATTTAGATATTACAGATTATGTACCAATAGGAGCAGATATACAAAAAGCTATGGTAAAAAAATATGATATGTCTGAAGATAGCGTTAAGTTATTAGAAGAAAAAGAAATTGAAGTAAATACAATGCAAATATCATATAATAGTGAGTTACAAGCAAACGAAAAAATTGTTCTAACAATTGATACCATAATCGATACTGATAAAATTTTTACTAAAGAAATAAAAAATAGTATCGTAATTTATGGGGAATTACAAGAAATTTCATGTAATGAAATAACTTATAAAGTAAAAGGGAACGAACAAATAAAAGACCCAGAGACAACTTATAATATTCAGGGAATAGCTTGGGTAGATGAAAACAAAAATGGACTAAGAGAGGAAAATGAAAGGAAACTAGCAGGAATAAAAGTATTCTTAATGGAAGAAGAGACGGGAAAAATCGCAAGTGAAGTCCAAACAAATGAAATGGGTGAATATCAATTTAAAAATTTGAAACAAAATAAATATTTTGTGATATTCCAATATGATGCAACTCAATATAGAGTAACAGAATATCAAAAAGCAGGGATTAATAATGAAAAGAATTCAGATGTTATTAATAAGACAATTTTTCTGCAAGGACAAGAACAAACAATAGCAATGACTGGAACTTTAGAATTAATGAATGGAGATTTAAACCATATTGATGCTGGATTTATACAAGGAGAGAAATTTGATTTAAAACTGGATAAATATATTAGTAAGATTATAATTCAAAACAATAAAGGAACTATAGTAAAACAATTTAATCAAGCTAAACTAGCAAAAATAGAATTAGATAGTAAACAAATTAACAATTCTAATGTTATTATTGAGTATAGCATACAAATTACAAATGAAGGAGAAATGGCTGGATATGTAAATGAAATAGTGGATAATAAACCAGCAGATTTATCTTTTAGTTCTGAAATGAACACAAATTGGTACCAAACAACAAATGGAGAACTTTGCTCTCGAGAATTAAATAATCAACTATTAGCACCAGGAGAAACAAAAGTAATTCGATTAACATTAACAAAAAACATGAATCAAGATAATACGGGAACCATTATTAATACAGCCCAAATTAAAAAAGCAAGTAATGACTATGTGATTCAAGATAGAGATGCAGAAAATGATAGAAGTACAGCAGAAGTAATCATTTCTATCAATACAGGTATTGTTATAATGTATCTATCATTAATTATATCTACGATTATGATAATTGGTGTTGGTATTTATATGATAAAAAAGAAAGTATTAAGAAAAATATAGAAAAGGAAAGACCAACTATAAAAAGTCAAGCATTTTTTGAAAAAATTTCAAGATAAAAATAGACATCATAAATAAGCGATTTACAACATATAAAATCGCTAGTAAATATTGTAAGACAAAAACAAAAAGCTACTGTTTTGGCACTTCATAAGGTTTGTCATTCTTTAAAACAGAATAAATAATATTACACATTTTCCTTGCAACTGCACCAATACAAGTTTTATGATGT
>CANPHV010000006.1 GCA_947573965.1 uncultured Clostridium sp. | reverse complement strand
TGGTGTTTTTTTGCAATTCTCCTTTTTTCAAAAAACTGTCGGGTAATAAGACATAGTTTTCTACACAATAATCTTAAAAATTTCCACACAAATTAAAACATAAATTGAAATACAACAAAAAAGCACAGTAGCCTTTTTGGCACTGCACTTCTTTATTAATATAAATAATTTTGTGGATTTACATGCTCTCCATTAACTCTAACCTCTAAATGTAAATGAGGACCTGTCGAATTCCCCGTAGAGCCAACCGCTGCAATCACTTCTCCTGCTTCTACGTATTCTCCTACTGACACATACATCTTGCTAGTATGAGCATACCACGTTTCCAATCCATTTCCATGATTAATTTTCACTAATTTACCATAAGAACCTTGGTAACTAGCTTGGGTTACCGTTCCAGATGCTACAGCCTTAATCGATGTACCTGTTGAAGCTGCAATATCTAGGCCTGTATGGTTTGAACTTCTAATTCTACTACTAACACCATATCTTGAAGTTATCGTTCCTGAAATTGG
Organism: uncultured Clostridium sp.; assembly: GCA_947573965.1. GTDB lineage: Bacteria > Bacillota > Clostridia > TANB77 > CAG-508 > CAG-269. Next base: position 32,578 of record CANPHV010000006.1, on the reverse strand, counting down.
TGTACAAGCAAGCTTAATTCCATTAATTTCTGGCATACGATTTACTCTTTCTTCCTCTTCTTTTTGTTTTTCTAATGCTTCCATTTTTTCTGTAATTTTCAATTGCACATCGTTTTTGGCTACTTCTATATCACTTGTTTTAACTTCTTCTTCCTTTTGTGTATATTTTTCCACAATACTTAATTCTAATACGTCCTGATTTTCCTCTTTGATTTTATTTACCAAATCCTCTGCTTCTTCCAAAGTATCTACGGCATCGACTGGTTCATTGTTCAAAGCAAGTTCATAATATTTATACGTAACTTCCGTTTCTTGTTTTACGGTGTTAACTATTTCTTCTTCGGTTGATGCAACGGTTCTATCTACAAAGGTCAATTGATATTCTGGTATTGTCTGAATTTGAATATTGTCTACATTCTTTTTCGTTTCTTGCAAGATGCTTGTTTTTACTTGCTCTTCTAATGCCTCTTTATTTTGCACATAACCTAATTCTGTTCCTGAGATGCTAACTCGGTACATTGGTTTATGTTTGATAGACACAACCCCAATCATTAAACTGGCTGATAAAACCACAACATTAAAATACTTTAACTTTTGTTTCGTTTTATATTTCAACCTTCTTTTTAAAATAAAATTCACGCTCCTTTTCAAATGACAAAGTTTATTATACTACATATTGTGTTCAAAATCAAATTATGTATACTGTTTTTGTTCCAATTTCGCTTTTTTTTAACAAATTTAATGGATAAAACTGCCATTTTTACTACTTTTTTCTTTACTTTCCTTATTTTTTCTTTGCTTTTCTCTCGTTTTCTGAATTCTAATTTCTTCTTTCTTTTCCCATTCTATGCCCTTTGCTCTTCAAAATATTAATATTTTTTACATTTTTTAACTTATATATCTCATTTACACTTTTTAGTTTCTGTAAATTTAAACTATAAAATGCTATATTAGTTTCGAAGAATAAAAAAGAAAGGATTGGTAACAAAGATGGCACTAGATTATACAGTAATTGGACAAAGAATTAAGCAAGCAAGACTTGCCAAAAATTTAACACAAGAAGATTTAGCAGAACAAATTGATATCTCTGTCGCTTTCTTAAGTAGAGTAGAAAGAGGAAACTCACACATAAACTTAAAAAGATTAAACCAACTATGTGGTCTATTAGACGTAACCGAAGGTTATGTTTTAAATGGTGCAGCAAGCAATTCTAAAAACTACTTAAACAAAGAATTCGCAGAACTATTCAAAAGCTGTTCACCTGATAAACAAAAACTAATCTATAATGTAGCAAAAGCAATTGTTGAGAGTGATTTAGAAGATTAAGGAAAGATAAGAAAACCAATATCCAAAAATATTGGTTTTTTGTTGTTTTTGCAACAGTTTATTTAAGGATTTTTCTATATAGTTAATTCCTAAAATATTGCTAATATTTTTTACTTATGTTATGATTATATTTGTTAAAAAAGTTAATAATATTATTAAATATAGGGAGGTAAATTATGAAATTTGAACAATGGAATGGCTTTACAAAAGGAGATTGGCAAAACGAAATCAATGTAAGAGATTTCATCCAAAAAAACTATACACCTTATGAAGGTGACGCTAGTTTCTTAGCAGAAGCCACTGAGAAAACAAAACAATTATGGGACGAAGTACTAAATTTATATAAGAAAGAACATGAAAGTCTTGGTAGTGTATTAGATATTGATACCAAAACGGCATCTACTGTATCTAGTCACCAAGCAGGTTATATCCATAAAGAATTAGAAGATATTGTTGGTTTGCAAACTGACAAACCTTTAAAAAGAGCAATCATGCCGTTTGGTGGAATTCGAATTGTAGAAAAATCTTGTGAAGCTTATGGTAGAAGTGTTGACCCTGAAACAGATGAGATTTTTCACAAATACAGAAAAACTCACAATGATGGGGTATTTAGTGTTTATACACCTGATATCAGAGCTGCTAGAAGTGCCCATTTATTAACAGGTCTTCCTGATGGGTATGGGCGTGGAAGAATTATAGGAGATTATAGAAGAGTTGCCTTATATGGTGTTGACGTTTTAATAGAAGAAAAGAAACAAGAATTAGACGTTCTAAATGTTGACGAAATGACAGAAGAAATTATTCGTGAAAGAGAAGAAATTAGTGAACAAATTTCTGCCTTAAATGAATTAAAAGTAATGGCTTCTCACTATGGTTTTGACATTTCTAAACCTGCTACTACTGCAAAAGAAGCTGTACAATGGCTATACTTTGGGTACTTAGGTGCTATCAAAGACCAAAATGGTGCTGCTATGAGTATTGGTAGAACCTCTAGTTTCTTAGATATCTATTTTGAAAGAGACCTAAAAAATGGTTCTTTAACCGAAGCCGAAGCACAAGAAATCATGGACCACTTTGTTATGAAATTAAGATTAGTACGTTTCCTAAGAACACCTGAATACAACGAATTATTTAGTGGAGACCCTGTATGGGTAACCGAAAGTATTGGTGGTATGGGAATTGACGGAAGAACGTTAGTTACAAAAAACTCTTTTAGAGTTCTTCATACCCTTGAAACTTTAGGACCAGCACCAGAACCAAATCTAACCGTTTTATGGTCTACCCATTTGCCAGAAGGATTTAAAAAATATACCTCAAAATTATCAATCAACACTTCCTCTATTCAATACGAAAACGATGATTTAATGAGAATTACTTTAGGAGATGATTATGGAATTGCTTGTTGTGTATCTCCAATGAAAATCGGAAAACAAATGCAATTCTTTGGTGCTAGAGCTAACTTAGCTAAAACTTTGTTATATGCTATCAATGGTGGTAGAGATGGACTTTCTGGAAAACAAATAGCACCACAATTTGCTCCAATCACTTCTGAATATTTAGATTATGATGAAGTTATGGAAAAATTTGACCAAATGATGGACTATGTAGCCAAAATCTACATTAAAGCCTTAAATATGATACACTATATGCATGACAAATATTCTTACGAAGCCATCGAAATGGCTCTACACGATAGAGAAATCCTACGTACCATGGCTTGTGGAATTGCTGGTTTATCCGTAGTTGCCGACTCATTATCTGCTATCAAATATGCCAAAGTAAAAGTAGTTCGTGACCAAACTGGATTAGCCACAGACTATATAGTAGAAGGAGACTTCCCAAAATTCGGAAACGATGATGACAAAGTTGACCAAATTGCTGTTGATGTTGTGAAAACTTTCATGAATAAATTAAGAAAGCATCAAACCTATCGAAACAGTAAACACACCTTGTCTATCTTAACCATTACCTCTAACGTAGTTTATGGAAAAGCAACCGGAAACACACCAGACGGAAGAAGAGCTGGTGAACCATTTGGACCAGGTGCCAATCCATTACACGGAAGAGACACCAACGGTGCATTAGCCGTTATGAATTCCATTGCAAAACTTCCATTTGACTCTTCAGAAGATGGTATTTCTTACACCTTCTCTATCACACCAGGAACCCTTGGAAAATCCGAAGACGAAAGAATTACCAACCTAGTCAATATGTTAGACGGTTATTTTGCACAAACAGGGCATCATATTAATGTTAACGTATTTGATAGAAGCCTATTAGAAGACGCTATGGAACACCCAGAAAAATACCCACAATTAACCATTCGTGTTTCTGGTTATGCCGTAAACTTTACCAAACTAACAAGAGAACAACAATTAGACGTAATTAATAGAACCATTCACGAAAAAATTTAATGTCTTGTTGGGGACGGTTCTTTTCCGACATTTTGAACATAATGTTCAAAATGTCGGAAAAGAACCGTCCCCAATAGGACAAAGGAGCTAAAAATGGATGAAAAAGATTTAAAATATTATGCTAAAGTTCACTCCATAGAGTCATTTGGAACTGTCGATGGACCAGGTATTCGATTTGTATTGTTTTTGCAAGGGTGTCATTTGAAGTGTAAATACTGCCATAATCGCGATACCTGGGATATGAATGGCGGAACTTACAAATCCTTAGATGATATTTTTGATAAAATTATGCGTTATAAGAATTATATCTATCCTCATCGGAGGTGTTACTGTTACTGGTGGTGAGCCTTTGTTGCAAGCTAAATTTTTAATTGAACTTTTCTCACGATTAAAAGAGCAACATATTCATACTTGTATTGATACTTCTCGGAATGGTTGCTTTAACAGAAGATATTAAGAATTTGCTTTCTTTAACAGATTTAGTCTTACTCGATATTAAACATATTGACAAAGATAAATGTAAGGATTTAGTTGGCTTTTCCAATCAACTGGAATTAGCTTTTGCCGAATACTTAAGTAATCACAATATTCCTATTTGGCTTAGACAGGTTCTTGTTCCTGGATTTACGGATAATGAAGAAGATTTATTGAAATTAAAAGATTTTATTGGTAGTCTAAAGACGGTTGAAAAGGTTGAGTTGCTTCCTTATCACGATATGGGAAGTTTTAAGTGGAAAAAACTTGGCTTGGATTATGCTTTAAAAGATGTTAGAAATGCTAATGAACAAGATATTGCAAAAGCAAAAAAGGTTTTGGGTATTACCTAAAACCTTTTTTAAAAGAATTTATTTATATTTAATTTCCACTTGACATTTGCAAACAATTGTTTTAAAATGTCTACAAAGTTATAAAAATTGGAAGTGATATTTATTTATGAAAAATCAACTTATTAAAGCAGAAATAATAGTAAAAGATATGTCTATAAGTATTATTAGAATTAATAATACAGATTTTATATCATTAACTGACTTGGCCAAATATCAAAATTCAAGCGATCCCTCTTTTACCGTAAAAAATTGGTTAAGAAGAGTTAGCACGATTGATTATATTGGGCTTTGGGAACAACTTCATAATTCTAATTTTAATTTGGTCGAATTCGACCAAATTAAAACTGAATACGGAAAAAATTCTTTTGCTATGTCCCCTAGTCAATGGATAAAAAGAACCAATAGTATTGGAATTGTTGCAAAAGGCGGTAGATATAGCATTGGAACATTTGCACATCCAGATATTGCTTTTGAGTTTGCAAGTTGGCTAAGTCCAGAATTCAAACTATATTTAATAACTGAATTTGAAAGATTAAAAATTAATGAATCCTATCAAAATAAAATTGAATGGTCTGTAAAAAGAGAAATATCTAAAACTAATTATATTATTCATACAGACAGTATTAAAGAATTTATTGTTCCAACTTTAACCGAAAAGCAAAAACAATATGTATATGCAAACGAAGCCGATGTCTTAAATGTTGCTTTATTTGGAATGACTGCAAAAGAATGGAGAGATAACAATCCTACTTTAGAGGGAAACATTAGAGATTATACAGATATTTTGCATTTAATTGTTTTGGCAAATCTTGAAAATTCAAATGCCGAAATGATAGCAAATGGAATTTCTCAAAGTGAAAGAATTGTAAAATTGAATAATACTGCAAAAAAACAACTACAATTATTAAAAAATAATAGTAGTGTTCGTAGACTAGAAAAAATGGATGAAGATTTAAATTTAGAATAAACCAAAAATAAAGTTTTAAGGAAGTAAGATTATTAATAATTTACTTCCTTTTCCTTTATTTAATGTCATTACATACCTAACAACTTAAGTTCTATATTTTCCATTTTATATTTACCTTCTACTAACTTAAACTCAACCAAAGTATCCTCTAAGGTTTCCTTGTTTTGTCTTAAGTCAGTTGTAAAATACAATTTGATTTGAGGTATTTCTAATTGGTTCGTTATAATCTCTTTAAAAGTTTCTGCCATATGTTTTTCATCTTCGCAAACTAGAATTAATTGTGGAATACTACTAAAACCAGAGTCTCCTGGAACAAAGTTCTCATAAAATTCCTTGTATAATCTCATTTTTTCTACTGCTTTTTTCTGCCAGTTGTCCTCTCTTCTAATTACTTCGAAAACAAATTGGATTGATTTCTTATTTTTAGTTAGTTTTACACTTCCTCCAGTTGCTTTAAATAGCTTTCCTACAACTTTTGCTGTAATGGCTGGTTTTACAACATAACTGTCAAAGGCTTTAACTTTTCTTAAGTAAGCAATTAGTGTTTGATTTCCAGCTAATCTTTTCTTTATCATTGGTACTGGTTTCGTATTATCCGATGGTTGCCATTTACAGTCAATTTCTTTTGAATTTAATAGATATTTTCCCATCTTTTCTAGGCAATATATTCTATAAATTCCTTTTCCTTCATCTGAAGTAAAGTAATATCTTGTTAATATTTTGGATTTTACTAATTGGTCCAATTTATTGTTTAATTTGTCTTGTGATTTTGGGTCTATTCCCTTGATTTCTAGCATTTGATACAATTGTCTTGAAGTAATGAATTCAAATTCATTGACTAAATCTAAAATCGCAAAATGAATTTCATTAATATGGCCTATGTCTATTTTGTGTACAATTTGGTTCATTGACACATAGCCATCCTTCCCATCAAATGTTTTAATTTCTCCTTCACGAATTGCAAAAGGTGATACTTGTGCTTTAATTTGGTTATCTTCAACCATTTTAATTCCTCCTTTTCTACTTTTGGCTAACTTTTAGCTACTTTAAATAATTAATAATTTTACTTTTTTTCTTTCGTTATCAATTTTTTTAATGTATACGTCTACTGTTTGTCCATATTGAAGGCCCTCTTCATATTCAGCCATTCCTACTAGATTAGGTGTTAATTCAATGAAAATACCGTTTTTATTTTTTTCTGTTTCTCTAACAATTCCTTTTGCTTTCATACCTGTTGTAAACATTTTGGCATTTTCTTCCCAAGAACCTAACGTTTCTTTATAAGATAAAATGACTTTTCCTGTCCTTCTATCTATTGATTTTACCACAACTTCTACTTTCTGTCCAATTTTTAATCTCTCAGATGGTGTTTTTATTCTAGCAATGGACAAGTCTTCAATATGAGCTAATCCTACCACTCCTCCTGCGATTTCAATAAAGGCTCCATATGGCTTGATATTTTTAACCATTCCGAGTTACTTTATCTCCTTCTTTTAGTTCGTTTTTAATCCAGTCCAAAGTCTCCTCTTGAACCTCTCTTCTTGATAAGATAATATTGTTTTCATCTTTAGCTTCTTTGATTTTGAATTGTACAAATTTATGGACTTTTCCTGTGCATAAATTTGTTTTTGGTAAACCATTTTGTTCTATATTGATGGCTTCCACCTCTTGTCTTGGCATAATCCCCGTCAAACCATTTTCAAAGGAAATGTGCAAATTATAGTCATCATCACATTCACTTACCAATCCTTGTAATATCTCACTTTTACTGATATATTGGTCTATGGAACTAGCCTCAAGCGGCGTTATTTCATGGTTCCAACCCTCTGGCTTAAATTTCAATGTATTCATTTGTTTTTTCTCCTTTTTGTCGTTGGTTTGTTTTATTATATATTTTTTATTCTTTATTTTCAATACTTACCAGTTAAAATTTTATTTCTTTCTTTTTCCTTCAAATATCTCCATTTTCCCAATGGTAAATCCTTTACACCTATGCCTGCTATTTTACTTCTATGTAAAGCTAGCACCTTATGTCCAACGGCTTCACACATTTTTCGAACTTGTCTATTTTTCCCCTCATGAATTGTAATTTCTAATCTTGACTGCTTTTTTTCTTGGTCTATTCTTAATATCTTTACTTTAGCAGGTCTTGTTGTATAATCTTCTATTTTTACCCCTTTTCTCAATTGCTCTATTGCTTCTTGTAAAACTACCCCTTTGATAGTAACAGTATAAGTTTTTTCAATTTCATGCTTTGGATGGGTTACTTGATAAACAAAATCGCCGTCATTGGTTAATAGTAAAGCTCCTGAAGTGTACATATCTAGCCTTCCCACGGGAACTACTCTTTGTTTTATTTTGACTAAATCCAAAATAGAGTCTCTATTAAATTGGTCTTTTGCTGTTGTTACATATCCAATTGGTTTATTTAAAATAATATACACCTTTTCCTCTTGTTTCGTAACCAATTTCCCCTCATATTCTACTTCATCTCTTTGTGGGTCAATTTTAGTTCCAAGCTCGGTTACGACTTGCTTATTCACTTTGACCTTCCCTTGGCTAATCAACTCTTCTGCTTTTCTTCGAGAAGCAATCCCCGCTTCTGCTAAATATTTTTGTAATCTTATTTCCTCCAATTTCCTTCTTCCTTTTTTCTAAATTGAAATTAATTTTTCCTCAATAAATAAAACACTCTCTTCTAATTTCTTGACTAATTCTTCTTTTGTAAATAATTGATATTCTTTTTCCTCTTTTTCTTGACTTTTTAACATTTTTTGTATGGAAAAAATCGTATTTTTAATGTCTGCTTCTGCATATTCAAATTCTATTAAATCTTTACTGTATTCTCTTATTTTTGGGGCATAATAAGGTATTGTTATTTTTTCTTTGTCTTTTAGATAATTCGTAAAATTTTTAAAATCTCTTTGCTTTATTCTTACTGCTTCATCCCATTTAAGAATTTTTTCTTCTCCTTTATTTAGTCTTATCTTTACTAAATCTTCCTCTTTTTTATAGTTCTCAAAATAATTTTCATAGGTGTATGTATTCCAATAATAATCTGTTAGTAGATGACAATAATATCCCTTAATAATTGGATTTTGCAACTTTTCTCGATATTGTTCTTTAAACTTTTGGATATCTGGTACTGGAATTGTTATGCCATTAATTTCTTGTTTTTTTGGATAATGTGTTTGATAATCTCTCACGATTTTGGATACTTCTTGAACGTTATATCCTTCTAAAATATCTGGCATAATATTAGCAAAAATAAATTCATTTTCTTCCTCTTGGTGTTTTATCTTTTTTGCTGTCACTAAATGAGTAATCCATGATGGCATATTTTCCTCCTTATTAAACCATTAATTCTTCTAAAATCTCCTGAAAATACGTTGGCAAATCTGCCTCTAAAACCATCTCTTTGTTAGTTGTTGGATGTTTCAACTGTAAACTCTTTGCATGCAAGCATTGACCTTGAATTCCCCACTCATTTTTCCCATTAGAATAGGTGGTATCTCCTAGGATAGGATAGCCTATTTGAGATAAATGAACCCTTATTTGATGGGTCCTTCCTGTCTCTATTTTGACTTCTAGTAAAGTACAATTATGTTTTGGATATCTTTGTAATACTTTAAAATGGGTAATTGCCTCTTTTCCATTTTGGGTAACTGCCATTTTTTTTCTATCTTTTGTGCTTCTTCCAATTGGCATTTTGATGGTTGCCTCATTTTCTTTTACAATGCCTCTTACTAATGCAATATAAGTTTTTTTGACTTCATGGTTTTTAATTTGCTCACTTAAAGCGATATGAGCTTTATCGTTTTTGGCAACCATTAAAATTCCTGAAGTGTCTTTGTCAATTCGATGGACAATTCCAGGTCTAATCTCTCCCCCAATCCCAGATAAACTATCCCTGCAAATCGCCATAATGGCATTTACTAACGTTCCGTCTGGATTTCCATTAGCAGGATGAACCACCATCCCTTTTGGCTTGTTTACCACTATCATGTCATCATCCTCATAAACGATTTCTATGGGGATATCTTGTGCTTTTAGTTCTATTTCTTTTGGTTTTTCCTCTTCGATTGTTATTTCATCGTTTTCTTGCACTTTATAGGAAGGTTTTGTTTTTTTGCCTTTTACTAATATTTTCTCTTCTCCAATTAGCCTTTGAATTGCTACTCGAGAAAGGTCTTTTTTCTTAGCTAGATAACAATCAATTCGGTTATTTTCTTCTTCCTTTTTTACTACAAAACTGTCCATCCCTTTTCGTTCCCTTCTTTTTTGTTACTTGTCATTATCTTTCAAACTTTTTTCTACCTTTTTGCTTCTCCATTCTTTGACGGTAAAGCTTGCAAAAATAGCTGCCATGGCTACAAATCCAATGATAATAAAGATATCAGCTAAATTAAATACAGGAAAATTTATGACTTCTCCAAAATCCATAAATTCTGTTACATAACCTCTTATCACTCGCTCTATTACATTAGAAATACCTCCCGCTAAAATAAAGCTTAAGAAAACTTTTAATTTGGTATCTACAAATGCATTTTGTGTTGTGATAAATTTAAAAATAACTCCCAAAATTACGATATTCGTTGCTACATAAGTTAGGGTAGAATTAGAACCAATTCCATACGCTGCACTGGTATTTTCATTTAGTTTAAACTTCAATATTCCTGGTATAACAGCTAATTCTCCTATGTTTTGTACCCAAATTTTAAGTGCTTGGTCTAATACAACTATACCAATTACAATACTAATAAATAGCCATGCTTCTTTGGATAATTTTTTATTTTTAATAAGGGCTTTTTCTTCTTTTTCCATTTCCCTCTCTCCTATAATATTTCATATATCACAAAATAATCATCTTGGTACAATTCTTTATATTTAGTTGGCTGTGTTTTTGTAATAATCATATTTACTTTCGAATTTTTATAAGTAATTACATGTGTCATGCCATATTTCTCAAAAATATCGCCATAGAATTTTCCTATATTAGAGGTATCAATAAAATCCATAAAAATGTCTTCTTCTTTTCCACTAAATTCTGGGGCATATAAATCCGCTCTTGAGTCAATGAATACTGGTATTCCTCTATATAACATATAACTTCCATAATTATATTCATTGTAAAATTTTGCCGTTTTAATATCGATGTTTTCTAATATAAAATTACATGCTTTCGTTGGATAGGTGCTTTCGTCTACATAGTCTGCTTTCCATTTGTCTTTTCCAAAATAGTAGGTTAAACCTAATACGATTACTATTATCAAAATGGTTCCTATCTTTTTAGGTAACAATGTTTTTGCTTTTTCTTCCATGTACATTTCCATTAGATTTATAAGTAGTCGATTTAATATCAAAGACCCTGCAATGGTAAACATGCTAATTTGCCTTCTCGAAGATAACATTAAGTAGAACAATCCTCCTAACATGAATAGGTCACTCATTCTAATTTTTGCTTTGGTAAAAATCAAAATAGCTAAAAATAAAATTGTCATACAAATAGCGTCACTGTCGCTTGATAATGTCATAGGTAAGTGTTCATTAATATTATTTGTTGTGTTTCCTTGCATAGTTTTGGCTAAATAGGTATATGGTGTAGTTCCTAATGGTGTCAAAAGACCTGTAAAAATGCAGATTATCATGATAAGTATTAGCCATTTTATATTAGGATTTTTGGTTAATTTTACTTTGTATGGATTTTGTAGTTCTTTGCTTCTTTTGATTTTAATTTTATCAATTCTAGCTTCCAACTCTTTTTGTTTTTGCTTTAATTTTTCTACTTTTTCTTCTTGTCCTACTTTTTTACTATATTGCTTTATTTTTAAGTTAATTAAAAATAAATCTGTTTTTCTATATAACACTACTTCTGCCATGATAGCAAGTAGATATTCGGCTACATATGGCAGGTATAGAACAAAATAGAAAGGAAATACAGCTACATGTAAATTAGCAATGGCAAGGGGTATTAGTATTAATCCTACTGCATATCGTTTCTGTTTGGTTGCTAAAAATTTCTCAATGAAATATATGGTAAAAGTAAATAAAATAAAGGTCACTAATTGCGCTCTTGCTGCTATATATCCTCTTAATACGTACATTACACCTATGGAGATAAAAAACGAAAATAATTGATTTTTGGTTAGTTTCGTGTTTACAAAATAAATGGATATACCTAGTACAATGGATAATAGACAAGTTGCTAGATAAATTCCTGTATAGCCAAATGCTTGGTAAATAAAATAGGTAATTAAGTCATACCCCCAATGTGGATAGGTATAAGCTAAATCTTCGTGCCAAGAAAAAGGGTCTTGTCCATCTATTCCATTTTGTGCTATATGTTCTCCTACCTTTATGGTATAATAGGTATCATTTTGAAATGTTACTGGTGTTAATGCAATACAAAAGATAGCAATTAACACAATGGCTAATATCGTAAATTTAGTTTGTTTCTTCATGAATTTCTTTGTCTCCTTTTTATTTTTTTTGATTATATCAAAAAAAGTTGCAAAAGACTAGTCTTTTACAACTTTTTATTTATTAAAACTTATACAATCCTTATTTTTATACAGCTTCTTGATTTTCTGTTTCGCTTACTGCTTCTTCTTTTTCGATTTCTTTTTCTTTGATGACTTCTAAACTTCCCACAGAAACTTCATATGCTACTCTATTTTGAACGGTTCCATCTTCATATTTTTTCTCATACGTTCTAGATTGAACTCTTCCTATTACTTTTACTTGTGAACCTACTTCTAAGTTTTGGCAAAATCTTGCCGTTCTTCCCCAACTAATACATGGAATGTAATCTGATTTGTTGTAAGCTCTATTAACAGCAAGTAATATGTCTGATATTTCTCTTCCAAATGGTGTTTGTCTATAAATTGGCTTTTTGCATAAATATCCTACTAATACTACTTCATTTGTAATAGTGTCTTTTCTAATGATTTCATTTTCTTCTTCTTCGATTTCCTCTTCTTCTACTTCCATTACGTCTTTGGCAAATACGGTTAAGATTAGTCGGTTTCTTTCATTTTCATAACTGTTATATGACCTGAATTGACCTTTTACTAATAGTTTTTTGCCTTCTTGTAAGGTATCTTCTCCTACAAGTCTCTCTGATATGGTAATTGGTATTATGTCTTGATTTCCACTTAAACGTGGAATTCCTAGTTTGAAAGTATAAAATCTTTCTCCATAAATTTCATGACTAAATTCTTTTTCTCCTGTAACTTTTCCAACTAATGTTAAATAGTTGTTTTCTAAATAATTTGTATCCAATCTCTCTTCCTCCCTATTTTTCATCTTTTATCGATTTGTATTTTTTTCCTTATGCACGATTCATTACAGTTATTATTATACACTATTTTTTTGGTTTTGTCTACATAAAAAGTTAATTTTATTCAAAAAAGTTAGATTTTTCCTATATTTGCTTCATTATGGCTTTTGTATATATCTTAAAAAGTGTATAAACAATCAATATCTCATAGGTTTTTAGAAGCTGTCTTTCTTCTTTTTTTATCCTTCTTTCCTCGATTTCTATTTTGTTTCCTTCTTTGTCTTGCAAGCTTTTTTGCCAATAAACTAAAATGTCTGTTTCGCTTATGCTAGATACTGTAACATCTGCTTTTTGATTTAGTCCATAAGTTATTTGGTTTGGTTCTTTTTTGATTTCTTTATTTTTATCGGTATTAATTAGTACATATTGTGCATTCTCTAAAATTTTTTCTAGTATTTCTTTATGGTTTTGAAATTTTTGTATATTATCTTCTACGATGACGGTTTCAAATTTTATATTTTTTACATTTTCTATACTTCTTAAATTGATTGGAAGCAAATTAATGGTTTCTTCTTTTATTTCTTCTGCCATTTTCTTTTTGATATTTTCAAAACATTTTTTGCTTGCAATGACTCCTATAAATGACATTTTCTATCCCCTATACTCATTTGTTATTATTCTTTCCTTTTTTGTTAATTTTATACATTTTATTTTTTGATTTGGGTTCCATTATGATTGATTGTATAATTTTCGGAATAAATTAAGTCTGATACAGTAACCACCTCTAATCCTTTTTGTTTGATGTTTTTTAGTAATTTGTCTAGGCTATCGGCAGTATGTTTGGTTCCATTATGACTTAAGATGATATCTCCTGATTTGATTTTTTCATCTAGCCTCTTCCACATTTCATCTCCGTGTTAACCCAGTGTAATCTAAGGTATCCAAACTCCACTGTATGCAAAAATAGCCTTTATCTTGCGTGGCTTTGATAACCGTATCATTGTATTCTCCATAAGGTGCTCGATAGATTTTGGTTCTTTTTCCTGTTGCTTTTTCAATTTTGTCATTGCTTTTTTCAATTTCTTCTATGTTTTTTTCATAACTTAAATTGTTCACATGTGGGTGTGTGTCACTATGACTTGCTATTTCATGCCCTGCTTCGTGTATTTTTTTGACTGCTTCTGGATATTTTTCTATCCAGTCTCCTACCATGAAAAAGGTTATTTTGGTGTTGTTGTCTTGCAAGGTTTTTAAGATACTATCGATGTCATCGGCATTCCAAGCACAGTTCATGGTGAAGGCAACTTTTTTCTGTTCTGTTTGCACATTGTAGATTGGTAATAATTTGTCTGTTGTACTAGCTGTTTGCACAGCATTTTTTCCACTGCTTGTGTTGTTTATGCTTCCTGCTACACAAAATAGTAGTACAACGGTTACGATGGATACTAGATAGGTATATATTTTTTGTTTGTTAAATACGAAAAACATTAAAAATCCCTCCCATTTAAAGCTATTTTAATTGTATGCTTTTCTAGGAAGGAAAATTCGAAAATAGCATAAATTGTTCCTATTTTCTATCAACTTAACAAATGAAATAAATTCTAAGGAGGAAATAATATGAGTAAAGAATTAATTGATGTTTTAGATGAAAATGGGATTAAAACAGGAGATATTTTGCCTCGTGATGAAATTCATAAAAGAGGTTTATGGCACCGTTCAATTGTTGTTGCAATCATTAATGATAAAAATGAAATCTTACTACAACAAAGGTCAAACAACAAAGAAAAAAATGCAGGTATGTGGGACATTTCGGTAGCTGGTCACATTTCAACTGGGCAAGATGCCTTATCTGCGGCTGCCCGAGAAATCAACGAGGAAGTTAGTGTTAGTTTAGGATATAATGTAGATATTAAATCTTTTCGTTACATGTTCTCTTATCGAACACAGGCAAAATATGGAGATGATTTTATTGAAAATCAATTCTATGATTTCTTTATTTTAAGAAAAGAAAACCTTTCTACCGAAGATATCAAAATGCAAGAATCTGAAGTACAAGCCATTAAATTCGTATCTGTTAATGAATTGATGGAATTATGTGATAAAAAAATTATTGTAGAAAGAAAACCTGTTTATGATGAATTAATCAATTATTTGCATAAATATTAAAGGATGCTTTTCGCATCCTTTTTACATCCTAATTTCATTTTGATATTGAATTATAAAATCTATTTCATATTAATCTTTGCTTGCAAAATTATAAGGATCTTCCCTTATTACCTTTTCACTATCTAAATCACTCCACCAGTGTCCACCAATAATCTCCCCTGTCGTACAATCCACAAAATACGTATATTTTTCTGTATCATCTTTGTTTATCTCATCATAGGTAAGTACCACACACCAAACCTTTCGAACCCTGTCTTCTGTTTTAAATCGTGTCGTACCATACTTTAGGAATTCATGATTATTATATTCTTCTTTATAATTTTCTCGTAAATAGACCTCTTCATTCATTTGTCTAATTCTAACTTCTGCCTCTACACATGTAATTACTTTCTCAGGTTCAATTTGTTTATCTTTTTCTTTAGCTATTTCAATTGCTTTTTCCTTCTTTATCTTTTCTGGATTTTTCTCATACACTCCCCTTTTAATATTTAGTGAATAAATCCCATTAATCGTAGGAATCCATCCAATCTGAATTTCTTCATGAGGATTTAACAAATCTCCATATTTTTTGTAGAACTGTGCATACCAAATATAAGAATCCTCATCTGTTTGCATATTTCTAGTTAGCTTTATTAACTCATACTCTCCTGTATCTCCTTGTGGTTTATATTTTTCTAATAATTCTTTGGCTACTTCTTTTGCTTCTTGTCTTGTTATTCCATAATTGTAGGGAATTTTATAGTTCCAAGTTGGAACTTGAATACATTTTAATTCTCCCGTCTCTGCCTCTAATATTATCGTTGCTTTTTGAGACGCCATTTGCCATTCCTTTTCTTGGGAAAAAAAGTTTTTTTGTAATTGTATGTTTTGTATGGTTTCTCCCTCTAGTCCTACTTTTATTAAAATTTGCATTCCCAATGTTCTTGCTTCTTTCTCTGAAAGACATTTGTCAATTTCTTCTTCCGCCAATGGCTCGTGCTCCATCCACTCATACACTTCTGGTTCTTTCCATATTTTTCTATCTTCTTGAGGATTTCTCGTGTTTACATTGGTAGCATAAACTATTCCAACCATTACACCAATAGTCAAAACAAAAGTGGCTACCATTTTTAAAGGCTTGTATTTACTTGTTTGAAATTTTATTTGATAAAACTCATCTTTGTGTTCCTTATCACTTACTTCTCTATACTTTTGGTATATTTCTGCTAAATATTCCTCATTAGCCTTCATAAGAAAATCCCTCCTTCTCCAATAATATTCTAATTTTTTTCTTAGCACGATTTATCAACACTTTAATCTGATTGATATTTTTATCCATAATCTTGGCTACTTCTTTATATTTCAGACCTTCAAACGAAGTCAAATAGATAACTGCCTGATAATCTGGCTTTAACTGATTTATTACTTTTCTTAAATTTCGTGCCTTTTCATCCTTAAAAATTGTTTCCTCTAAAGTCTCATCCTCTACGTAAATATTTGTCGTATCATCTATTGGAATTACTCTTTTTTCTCTTTTTAAATAATTAATCGCTCGACACTTCGCAATCATATAGAGGTATGTTTTAAAAGAATATTTTAAATCATATTGATTTTTATTTATCAACAAATAAACAAACACATCTTGCGATATATCTTCTGCAATTTGTATATTTTTCGTATATCTAGAAATAAAATATATCATACTATTTTTATGTCTTATCACTAATTTTTCGAATGCTTCCTCATCGCCTGTTAGATATTGTTTATATAATTCTTGGTCTGTTTCTTCGTTTGTCATTTACATTTCCTCTTTTCTTTCTCATTTCTCCCTTTGTTCCTGAATTTGATTGGTGACTTTATAAAAAATATACAATTCAAAATCTATTTTGTTACAGTTTTCTTTCCCACTGGTTCTCCCCACTGGTTCCGGGTTTCTTTGGGGAAATTTTTAGGAGTCTTTTAGGGGAATTTTTAGGAAACTTTTGGTGGAGAATTTTTTGGGGGAATTGGAAGAAGGATTTTTTAAAAAATTCTTGGGAAAAGTTAAAAAAATTGAGAACAAAAAAACAGGGATTTTAAGGAACGTCCCTTAATCCCTGCTGAACTTAATCATAATCATACCAACTGTGATTTCTATAATGTCCACCGTAATTATCATCGTCCCAATCGAATGATTCTGAAAGTCCTATTGCTACACCAAATACAAATAGAAATACAATGATAAGAATAGAAACTACTAAGCCAATAGATCCTGTTATTAGTCCTGCAATTGCCATTCCTTTTCCTGTTGATTTAATTCCTAATACTCCAAATATGATGGCTAAGATAGCACAAGGTATTGATACATACCATATACAAAAAAATACAAGTGCTACAATTCCTAATACCATAGAGGCAATACAAAATCCTTTTCTATCTTTTTTTGGTTCTTCGACTACTACTTTTGTTTCTACTACTGGTGTTGTTTTTTCTGTACTTGAATTCATATTCGTATTCATTTTTTCTGTTTCGTTTACTTTGTTCTCTTCGTCCATTTAGCATCTCCTCCTTTTCCTATATTTCTATTATACTACTCTTTTTGTTTTTTTACAACAAGAAATCTAATTCTAAATAAAATTCTACGCCATTTTCTTGATTAATGACACCATATACATTTCCATAATTGTTCATAACTGCTTTCACAAAAGACAAACCAATTCCAGTTCCTCCCTCTTCACGATTTCTTGATTCATCCACTTTAAAAAATCGGTTCCAAATTCGTGCTATGTTTTCTTCTGCGATATTATCTCCTGTGTTAAATACTTTTACTCTTACTTTGTTTTTCTCGATGTCTACTACATTTTCTATTTTAATATATTTCTTTCCCTTTACTTCTTTTATATGCTTTATGGCATTGGTTATGTAATTACTAATCACTTGCTCTATGTAAAAGTCATCCGCAAATACATTGATTTCTTCTGGTGTTTTAAATTGAATTTCTATTTGCTTTTCTTCTAACATTACTTGTGATTTTCTAACAA
This sequence comes from uncultured Clostridium sp., assembly GCA_947573965.1. GTDB lineage: Bacteria > Bacillota > Clostridia > TANB77 > CAG-508 > CAG-269. The sequence goes on along the minus strand of CANPHV010000006.1, from coordinate 14,600 downwards.
CTTCTTTTTCTAATTCTACTAAATTAAATTTTTTATCTTGGAATTCTCTTTTTCCATATTCTAGTTTCATAAGTTCTAATAATTGTTTTACTAGTTTATCCATTTTATTTGTCTCGTCTAAAATGACTTCTGCATAAAATTTTCTGTTTTCTTCATCTGTATTCACATTTTCTAGCAGTCCTTCACTATACCCCTGAATTAAGGCTATTGGTGTTTTTAATTCGTGAGATACATCGGAAATAAAGCTTTTTCTCATTTCATCGATTTTTGATTTTTCTTCAATGTCTTTTTCTAATTCGATGTTAGTCGTTCTTAATTGTTTAATGGTTCTTTCTAACTTGTCTGACATGGCATTGATGCTTTTTCCTAAGTTATTAATTTCATCATCTGCATCTGTTATTCTGTATTTATGGCTAAAGTCTAAGTTAGCCATTTTTTTAGCAATGCCATTTAATTCTGATATCGGATCTCCAAATTTTCTGGATACGTAAGATACAATAACAGCTGCAATTAGAATAGCAAACCCTGCCATTAAGTATAAAAAGTTATTGGATATTTTTACACTTTCTTGGATCGAGGTGATTGGAATTCTAATGTATAATAGATAATCATTATCTAGGGTAGCTGATAACAATATATAAGTAATATCATTTTTGGTGTCTTTTATTTTTTTTATAGTAAAATCCTCACTATTTTCTATGGTTTCTCCTAAGTTGCTATTAAAGCGACTTGTCATTTCCTTCATTTGCCCTAAAGTAGAAAAAAAGTCCTTATTCGAAGTATAGACATTTACATTTTGGTCATTTTTAATTAAAATGTCAAAGTTATTATTGATGGCCATTTTTTCAAGTTGCGTTTCTAAATCAATATTAGATAGGCTTGTATAATGATTGTTGACAATTTCATAAACGGATTTTAATGCTTTGGTTTTGCTATAAATATAGAATTGCCCAAATACAAAGTTATTGACTAAGATTAAGAATACAATAATTAACAAAATGACAAATGACAGGGTTACAAAAAGTCTTACTCTAACAGACTTTAATGCATTTTTTAATTTTTCCATTTTGGCTTCCTTTCTATTTTACTTCAAACTTATAACCAATTCCTCTCATCGTTTTAATATATTTTCCTTTTTTTCCTAATTTATGTCTTATCTTTTTAACATGACTATCAATGGTTCTAGAATCTCCATAATAGTCATAGTTCCATACATTATTTAATATTTTATCCCTAGATAAGGCTATGTTTTCGTTTTCAATTAGATAAATTAAAAGTTCATATTCCCTTAAACTAAGCTCGATTGGCTTTCCATCTACTTTTATGGTTCTTCCTTCTTTGTCGATTTCGATACCAGCATACTCTTTAACTTCACTGGTATCTTTGGTTGTCCTTTTTAAGATAGCCTCTACTCTTGCTACTAATATTTTAGGACTAAATGGTTTTGCTATGTATTCATCTACTCCTAATTCAAAGCCAAATAGTTCATCTTGCTCTTCGCCTCTTGCTGTTAGCATAATGATTGGCACTTTTGAGGCTTGCCTTATTTGACGAAGTACAGACCATCCGTCTAGTTTTGGCATCATGACGTCTAGCAAAATAAGTGTAATTTTATTTTTGTTTTCTTCGAATATTTCTAAGGCTTTTTCTCCATCTTCTGCTTCTAAGATACTGTAGCCTTTTGCTTTTAGGAAGTCTTTGATGAGTTTTCTCATTCTTTGTTCGTCGTCTACGACTAATATACAATTGCTTGGCATTTTTATCACCTCTATTTTTTTATTATTATAAATTCTTTTTGTGTCTTTCTTGTGAAAATCTCTTTTCTTCTTGGCTTTTATTTGTATTTTTGATCTTCTCCAAGCTCCTTAAAAGAAAAGAAGCATATAATGTACTTACACTATATGCCCTTTTCTTATTTTTTCATTTGAATGGTTTTCGTATCATAAGCCAATTCGATATTCTCTTCTCTTAAAATCTTCATAATTTTATAATTAATATCTTCTCTTTCTGCAATATAGCTATTATAGTCTACTGAATCTGTAAAACTACAAATTAGCACATTTAGTCCATTGTCTGCAATGGTATCAAATTTAACAATAATAGAATCATCATAAATGGCATCTCTTGCTTGTAGCATATCTTGTACTCTTGTTTGAAATCTCTCTAATTTTTCTAATGGTGTATCTAATTCAATACACAAATTCATACGGTATCTTCTCTTTTCCATTTTGCTCCAATTGATGATAGAAGCATTAGAAATAATGGCATTTGGAATATTTACTACGGAATTCTCAAAAGTTCTTATTCTTGTACTTCGAAAAGTAATATCTTCTACAGTTCCCTCAAAAGCATCTACTTGTATCCAATCTCCTACAATAAAAGGCTTATCCAAGAAAACAACAACCCCCGCAAATAGATTTTTTGCCGTATCTTGTGCTGCTAAGGTAAAGATAACACCACCAATTCCTAAGCCTGCTACCAAGCCATTTAGATTGACACCCAAAGCGGTGACAATGATAAATCCTGCTATGATGTAAATAACAAATCGGATGATTTTTAGGGCAAAGTCAAACATAGAATCTTCTACATCTCGACTTGTCTTTTCTTTTATCTTTTTATACAATGAAGATTTGGGTGTAAAGCTTTCTGCTAGTCCTCTTGCAAATGCAAGGGTGCTAATTATAATAAAAGCTTTGTAGGCAACTAGCATAATTTCGCTTGTTATCCCTAATGGCTCTTTCAAAAATACAATTGCCAAATAAAATCCTAATATAATGAAAAATATTTTGAGTGGACTATAAAAAGCACTCTCTTTAATACTCTTAGCTCTTTTTTCTTTTATCTTAAACATTCTAATAATGATATATGATATGGTTCCACTAAAAATTCTAAAAAGTAAAATAATTCCTACTGCAATTAGTATATCTATTATTTGTACCGTTGTTGTATTTTCTAAAAATCCTTGAATTTGATTCATGTTCTTCTCCTTTACCCCATGTAATCTCTAAGTTTCTTACTCCTACTAGGATGTCTAAGCTTTCTTAAAGCCTTCGCCTCAATTTGTCTAATTCTCTCACGTGTTACTTCAAACTCACGTCCAACTTCTTCTAAGGTTCTAGCTTTTCCGTCTTCTAATCCAAATCTTAATTTTAAAACTTTTGCTTCTCTTGGTGTTAACGTATTCATAACATCCTCTAATTGTTCTTTTAACAAGGTATAAGCAGCTGAATCATGTGGTGCTGGACTATCATCATCTTGAATAAAGTCACCTAAGTGACTATCGTCCTCTTCTCCTATCGGGGTTTCTAATGATACAGGGTCTTGTGCTATTTTTTGAATTTCCATTACTTTTTCCACTGGTATTTCCATTTCTACTGCGATTTCATCTGGGGTTGGTTCTCTTCCCATTTGTTGCAACAAGTGTCTTGATGTTCTAATTAATTTATTAATGGTTTCTACCATATGAACTGGTATTCTAATGGTTCTTGCTTGGTCTGCAATGGCTCTTGTAATGGCTTGTCTAATCCACCAAGTTGCATACGTACTAAATTTAAAGCCTTTGGTGTAATCAAATTTTTCGACAGCTTTAATAAGCCCCATATTTCCCTCTTGGATTAAGTCTAAAAATAACATTCCTCTACCTACATACTTTTTAGCAATGCTTACTACTAATCTTAAATTTGATTCTGCTAATCGTTGTTTTGCTTCTTCGTCTCCATCTAGTATTTGCTTTGCTAATTCTAGTTCTTGTTCAAAAGTCAATAACCCAATTCTACCAATTTCTCTTAAATACATTCTAACTGGGTCATCTACATTAATTCCTTCATAGCTTGTATCTGTTATTTCGTCTAATTTTAATTCTTCTACTTCTTTTAAGTCTTCTATATCTGGCTCTTCTTCTAAATCGTCTGCTAATAAATCTACCCCTAATTCTTCAAAGGCATCAAAAACTTGGTCAATTTGTTCTGGGTTTACATCGTCTAATTCAGTTGCTAGATCCCCATAAGTTATTTGACCTTTTTCTTTCGCCTTTTTTAAGATACTATTGACTTTTTCTTCTTTTATTTTTCCTTCTTCTGCTGTTTTTGCTGGTGCTTCTTCTACCTTTTCTGTTTCATCTTCTTTTTTCTTTTCCATTTTCTTTTTCGTTTCTTTTCTTGCTTTTTCTATTTCTTCTGTTTTTTCTTGTTTTGTTTTTGCTTTTTTTACTTCACTTTTTGTTTCTTTTTCTTCTTTTTTGTTTTCTGCTACTTTCTTTTCTTTTACGCTATCTTTTTTCTTTGTTTCTTTTTTATCTGTTGTTTTTTTCTTTGCTTCTTTTTTTGGTTCTTCTACTTTTTTTGTTTTCTTTCCCTTTTCCTCTTTTTCTAATTCTTCTTTTTTCTTTGCCATTTTTCTATTCCTTCCCCCTTCAAGGTAATTTATTTGATTTTTGCTAACCTAATAAAAATTTCATTCAATTCTTTTTCTAATTCCTTTTTTTGGTTAGTTTCCAAATTCCCCTCTAATAATTCTACTATTTCATATTTACGGCTATTTAACTTGTCCCTCTCATAGCCCTTCATAATGTCATCTATTGCTTTTTCTAAGTCTTCAATTTCATAATCATCTGCCATAATTTCTGTAATATGACTTTGTTCTTCTTCTCCTAAAGCATCAATTACGCTGTTTATATTACTATTTCCTTTTTCAAATTCTTCATACAGCTTTTTTGCAATTTCTTGATTAATTGTGTCTTTAAAGTCTTGAACTTGTATGTTTTGTTTTATAATTTGAAAAATGTTGTTGTCTCCTGTTAATAAAATTGCTATTACTGTATTTTCTCGTTTAATAATTGGCTGTGGAATTTCTTCCTGCTTTTTTTTATGCGTTATGATTGGTTTTGTTTTTTCCAATATTTTTTCACTTTTGGTTCCTACATAGGTTAATTTATTGACTTCTGCATAGATGGCTTCTTTGGATATGTCATATTCTTTTGCAATTTTTTCGATATATACTTCTCTTTCTATGGTGTTGTCTATTTTGGCTATTAATTTGGCAATTTCATTTAAGAATTTTATTTTATCATTTACGACTTCTAAATTGAGATTTTGTTTTAATACTTTTACTTTAAATTCAATTACAGAAAGTGCTTTTTCTACTAGATTATTAAATCTGGCATTCCCATATTTTATGATGTATTCGTCTGGGTCTTTGGCTCCTTCCATTTGCAAAATTCGTAAGTCACATCCCATGTTCTGTAAAATGTCTAATGCTCTCATTTTTGCCATCATTCCTGCTTCGTCTGAGTCAAAACTTACTATGATTTTTTCTGAATTTTTTCTTAGTAACCATCCTTGTTGCTGCGTTAAAGCTGTTCCTAATGGTGCTACTACATTGGTAATTCCTCTTTGATGCAAAGATATTACATCCATATAGCCTTCTACGATTAATAGTTGCTTGGTGTCCCCTTTTTTAGCAACGTTTAGTCCAAATAAATTTCTCCCTTTGCTATATACAACGTTTTCTGGTGAATTGATGTATTTTGGCTTGGAATCGTCTAAAACTCTCCCTCCAAAGGCAATGACTCTTCCTCTGCTATCACAAATGGGAAACATGAGTCTGTTTCGATACCTGTCTATATATTGCCCTCTATCATTTTTATTGACTAATCCCGATTCTAAAATTTCTGGTTCTTCAAATCCTTGCTTTTTTAATTCTTGATATAGTTCGTCAAATTTTCCTGAATATCCAATTTGAAATGATTGTAAAGTTTCATTGGTTAGTTTTCTTTTTTTTATATATTCTTGTGCGATTTTTGCTTCTGGTTTGTATAGGTTTTCATGATAATACTTGGCTGTGAATTCGTTTACTTTATAGACTTTGCTTTTTAGTTGTTCTTTTGCTGTGTCTCCATTGCTTTCTAAGGTTGGCAATTGTATGTTGGCTCTTTCTGCTAATGTTTGTATGGCTTCTACAAAGTTTATTCCTTCTATTTTGGTTAGAAAAGTAAATACGTTTCCTCCTACTCCACAACCGAAACAATGAAATATTTGCTTGTCTGGTGATACGGAAAAGGATGGCGATTTTTCGTTATGAAATGGACATAGTCCAAAGAAATTTCTTCCACTTCTTTTTAAATGCACATATTGTGATATGATATCTACAATGTCATTTGTTTGTCTTACTTCTTCTATTATTTCATCACTGTATCGTTGCATCTTTTCCTCACTTTCTTTTAATATTTTTCAATTTATTATACATAGTTATATTATTCGACGCATTTTACATAAATCCTTCTTCATTTCCTATTTTTTTACTTTTTTTGTTTGCTTATAAATGTAGTCTGCTAAAAAAAAGAAGGTCATAGCTTTTACCTATACCTTCTTTGATATTACATGAATTATTAATTTTGACCAAAAGTATAAATAGTTCTATAATTTCCTTCTCCATTAAAATTATAATTCCCGTGATTTTATTAAATCATTTTTATATACTTGCTGATCATTTTTATCTCTTAGATATTTTACTGTCACTGATTCAATAAGATCGCTTACAAAGTACATAACTTCACCTTTACCATACCACAACCATCCATAATATCCATCTGGATTATTTTGATTTAAATACTCATTCCACGTAGTTCCTTTTTCGACTTCATAAAAAACCCCCTCAATTGAAAATCGAACAATATTGCCACTAAGCCACAAATCTGAAATATCAACCTCATTTCCTTTTAGGCTCTGCACCTTCTCGGTGTTTTCAACTACCTCTTTTCCTGTTATTTTCTTAACAGCATTTATTACATCTTGATTGGTATAGCTATTTCCCTTGTCATCAAAACTTCCCATGAGTTCTATTTTGATTTGTTCTTTCGTGTCTGCTATGTCACTCTCTTTTGCTGCATTATTAGCTTTCGTTAATATTCCATTTTCTCCTGTTAGGGTTGCAATACTAATTCCTGCTAGAATTAAAAGTACGATAATCGTAATGACCAAAGCAATCAAAGTAATTCCTGCATTTTGTTTTCTCACATTTTTTTTCATAATCTCTTCTCCTTCTTTTGTTTAGTTTTTGTTTTTTCAAGTGTATTATTCATTTATTTTTATGATATTTTTGTCGTTTGCGTGTTCATTCTATCTTTTCTCCTTTTTAAAGTCAATATGTAACGACAAAAATGTCATTCTTTTTTCATTTATCTTATACTATAATAACATAAAAACTAGGAGTTGGGGGTTAATACATGATCAAACAATATCGATTAGCAAAGCATTTATCACAAGAAGAACTAGCCGAAGAAATTATTAAGTTTATTAAAAAATAGTTAATTTATAAAAAACTTCCTGAAAACAGGAAGTTTTTATAAATACATTATCATAAACAATGGATAATGTTCTACATTTTTATCATCTTTATAAACATTACAATCCTTTTCAAACTTAATATATCTTGTTACTGTCTTATAGTTTTGCACGATGGACATTAAGGATTTAGCCTGTTTATTGTTACCTGATTTTACTTCTATCGCTGTTACTTTCCCCTCTATATTTAAAATAAAGTCAATTTCTAATTTGCTTTTTCTTTCAAAATACATTAATTTATCATGTTTAGTTGTAATTTCACTCGCAAAAATATTCTCAAGCAATGCTCCTTCATTAATGTATAAATCTTCTTCTAAAATTGCCTTTTGTGTTCCTTCCTCTAGCATAGCAATCAATAATCCTGTATCTCTCATATAAATTTTAAAACTATTTAGTCTAATATTAGAAATTAATGGCAGGGCTGGTTCTGATAAATTATAACAAAAATTAATAATTCCAGCATCTTTTAACCATTCTATTGCAGAAGCATATTTTCTTTCTCCTACGTCCCTTTCTCCTTTATTGATGTCAGTATATAAAAATTTTTTATTTTTCTTGGATAGTTGAATTGGTATGCTTTGAAATGTATTGATTATCTTTTGTTTATTTACCGTTTCTGCATATTTTACGACATCTAATAAGTAGTTTTCTATGATTGCCTTTTGCATAGTTAGTACTTTAGTCAAGCTATTGGTTTCTATGTATTCTCTTACAATATTAGGCATCCCTCCCACTAGCATATACATCTTAAATTGTTCTTGAAATTGTTTTAATACATATTCGTCCATTGGTTTTAATTCTTGAAAACAATTTCTAGCATACTCAATTGTATCTTTTTTTATGCCGATTCCCCATAAAAATTCTTCAAAATCTAATGGATATAAATCCACAATTCTTTCATATCCAACAGGATAAGAAGATATCTCTTTATAATATAATCCTAGAAGAGAACCTGAGGCAATAACGTCAATTCTTCCGTCTAATGCAAAACTTTTCAAAGCCGTTCTCGCATTAGGACAAGATTGAATTTCATCTAAAAATAAAATGGTTTCCTTTGGCTCAATGTTTATTTCTGGAAAAGTTACCTCTAACTTCATAATTAATGTCTTAATATCAAGATTTCCATCAAATATACTTTTGTATTCTGGCATTAATTCAAAATTGATATATAGATAGTTTTTATAATTATTTTTGGCAAACTCATCTATAATAAAAGTTTTTCCAACTTGCCTCGCTCCTCTTACTAATAAACATGGTTTTTTTTCTTCTTGCTTCCATTCTAACAAAGTATTCGTAATTTTTCTTTCTAACATAATTTTCTCCTTTTTTCTATGTTATCATAATTATACTATACTTTTTCACTGTTTGCAAGTTTTTACCATGAGTTTCGTTTTGTGATTGCAAGTTTTTTCCGCGACTTTTAAGTTGAGATTGCAAGTTTTTACCATGACTTTTCTATTTTTTAAACGCTAGCCTTTTCTTGATAAACTACTTTTCCGTATTTAGTATCATTTAGTTTCTTTTGTATTTCCATAATTGGAATTGGCAAAAGAGAAATCAAAATCGTAATCATCCATTGCGTTTGATTTAATGGAACTAATTTAAAAATTTCGGCTAAAGCTGGTATCAATGCTACAGAAATCTGTATAATAGTCCCTAAAATAAAACTTCCTATTAGAAATTTATTTTCTAATATACCAATTTTGAAGATAGATTGTTCACTTTTAATGTTGAAACTGTGGACAAGTTCTAGCAATCCCATAGAAAGAAATGCCATTGTCCTTCCAACTTCTAAGCCAAAAAATTTATTTCCTATACTAAAAGCTACTAAAGTTAGCATCCCAATCATAATACCTTCTACTACAATTTTATTCCACAAGCCGTCTGCAAAAATTCCTTTTCGACTTGATACCGGTTTTCGGTTCATAATATCTTTATCTGGCGGTTCTAGTCCAATGGCAATTGCTGGCAAAGAATCGGTTACTAAATTAATCCACAATAACTGTATCGCAAGTAATGGCGATTTTAATCCTAGTACCAGTCCCATGAAAATAGTCACAATTTCTCCAATGTTTGTTGCAATTAAGAAATGAATTGCTTTCTTGATATTATCATAGATGGTTCTTCCTTGTTTTACTGCTTCCACAATCGTCACAAAATTATCATCTGCTAAAATCATATCTGCTGCATTCTTAGCTACGTCGGTTCCATTTTTCCCCATAGCAATTCCAATATCTGCATTTTTCAAAGCTGGACTATCATTTACACCGTCCCCTGTCATGGCTACAACTGCTCCTGTTTTTTGCCATGCTTTTACAATTCTTACTTTATGCTCTGGGGTTACTCTTGCAAATACAGAATATTGAGCAATTGTTTTCTCCAATTCTTGCTTCGTCATTTTGTCTATTTCTTGACCCGTAATAGCTTTATCTTTTGCCTCTAGTATATTTAACTCTTTGGCAATTGCTTTTGCTGTTGCTATATGGTCTCCTGTAATCATAACGGTTTTAATTCCTGCTTTTTTACAGGTTCTAACCGCTTCTTTTACCCCTTCTCTTGGTGGGTCAATCATCCCAATCAAACCCACAAAAATCAAATTATCTTCTATGGTATAGGTATCTATTTTTTGTGGTAAAAAATCTAAATCTTTGTAGCCTACTGCGATTACTCTTAAAGCTTTTCCAGCCATCTTTTCATTTTCTCTTTGAATTTGCAATTTTTCTATCATTTGTTCTTTTCCTAAGCTACCACTCATTTGTTTTTGACATTTTTCAAGTAAAACATCTGGTGCTCCTTTGGTTATTACTCGATATTTGTTTCCTATTTTATGGATTGTTGTCATCATTTTTCGATTGGAATCAAATGGAATTTCACTTATTCTTGGCATTCTTTGATACAGTTCGTTTTTGTCTTTTTGCATTTCTAATCCTTGATTAACCAGTGCTACTTCTGTTGGCTCTCCTTTTACTTCCATTTTTCCATCTTGATATTGAATATCACAATCGGTACACATACATGCTAGTTCTGTCGCAAAGCTTACGTCTTTACTACTAATTTCTACTACCTTCATCTTATTTTGTGTTAATGTTCCCGTTTTATCAGAACAAATAACAGACGAACTTCCTAACGTTTCTACCGCTGGTAATTTTCGAATAATACTATTTTTCTTTGCCATTTTCGTTACCCCAATAGACAGCATAATCGTTACAATCGCTGGCAGTCCTTCTGGTATGGCTGCTACTGCTAATCCCACAGAAGTCATGAACATTTCTATTGGGTCTATCTTTTTAACTAGTCCAATGATAAATATAATAATGCAAATAGCCAAACATACAATTCCTAAGATTTTCCCCACTTGTCCTAGTTTCTTTTGAATTGGTGTTTCTGGTGCTTCGTTTTCTATCATCATATTGGCTATTTTTCCTACTTTTGTATCCATCCCTGTTTCTGTTACAATTGCTTTTCCATGCCCATTTACTACAATACTTGCCATAAATGCCATATTACTCATGTCTCCGAAGTGCTACATTAGGCTTACAAATTTTATCTGCTTCCTTTAATACAGGTTCTGTTTCCCCTGTTAAACTAGCTTCTTCTATTTTTAAGTTAAAACTTTCTATTATTCTACTATCTGCTGGTACATAATTTCCAGCTTCTAAAATAATCATATCTCCTGGTACTAACTCTTCTGCATTTATTTCTTTCGTTGTTCTATCTCTTATTACCTTCGCTTTTGGTGGTGTCATTTCTTGCAATGCTTCAATTGACTTCTCTGCTTTTGCTTCCTGCACTACCCCCATGATAGCATTTAATACTACAATAGCTATAATAATAATGGAATCAATATAATCATTTTCCCCTTGCATATTAGATACCACAGCAGATATCACGGAAGCTAAGATTAAAATGATAATCATAAAGTCATTGAATTGTTTTATAAATCTAACAAATATACTTTCTTTAGGCTTGTCTTTTAATTTGTTTTTACCATATTTGTCCTGTCTTTTTTTGGCTTCTTCTTCACCTAAGCCATGTTTCTGGTCGACTCCTAATTTTCTTAAAACTTCTTCTTTTCTAAGTGTTTCCCACATAAACCTCTCTCCTTTGTGCTTAATTTGTGCCAATGGGGACGGACCTTTTTGGCACATTTTCTCTTTGTAAAATTGTATGTGGCTTGTACTTTTTTTATGACAAAAAAAGAGTAAGATTTATACTCTTTCTTCTTTTCTATATTTCATTTTAAAATTGGATATCCATTATTGACATTATTCGTGTCTTCCATCCAATTACTACCTAAGGTACTTGCTAACCCTTTCATTCCTTCTTCTGTTTTGGTTACTATGTGTCCTTCCCAGATATTGTCTAAATTTCCCCATGCACCATTATCATCTCCTACCGCATAAGCTGATGAAGTATTTAAGTTATAACAATTTGACAAAGTCGGCAAGTCATTATATCTTCCTAAGACTCCTCCTACCCATTTTTCAGGTGTTCCACTCACTTTTCCTATGTTATAGCAATTAGTAAGGGAACCATTTGCATCTAACCAACCTGTAATTCCTCCTATATTTTGATTTCCTTGAATTGTCCCAGTATTATAGCAATCTTGTATTTTTAGGTTCTTACCAGCTCCATTAATTCCTCCTGAACAACGTCCATTTACTGTTCCACTATTGTAACATTTCGTAACTGTAAAACTCTGTCCAACATCACATGTTACCCCTATAATTCCTCCTGAACATATTACATTAGAACTAACTTCTCCTGAATTTTTACATTCTTTTATATTAATATTTTCACTACTACCAACAATTCCTCCTACTCCACAATAATCAACTTTGGTTCCTGATGTTGTAGATATAATTTTTCCGTAATTTTCGCATTTTGTAATATTGTTATCTCCCCAACCAACAATTCCTCCAATATGTTCTATTTCTAATTTCCATCCTGTTTCTGTTCTACTTGATATTTGCCCATAATTTTTACTATTATATATGGTTCCTTGTGACCAACTACAAATTCCTCCTACACTCCTTGTTCCTGATGCATCAGCATAATTCTCGCAATTTTCAATCGTTGCACCTTCATTATTTCCAGACACAATTCCGCCTATATTATATCTTCCCTTTATTATACTATTTTTTAAAATAATATTTTTAACACTTCCATCATTTATCGCAAATAATCCAACTTGGTCTCTTGTATTGTTAGCAATATAAACACCCTCTATTTTATGTTTTTTACCATCATAAATTCCTGCAAAAGATTTTGTATTTGATGCTGCATTAGTATCGTAATCATAAGTTGTCGAACCTATTACCTGCCATTCGCTTGGATTATTTTTAAAAGTAGTTGTTCCATCTGCATTCTCCGTCCATTTTCCTGGGTTTACGTCGATGTCTGCTAATTGTATAATTGTCTCATTTGATAGTGAATTACCACTATTTACTACACTTGCTAATTGATTTAATTGCGTAGCTGTACTTATGGTATAATTTTTTACCTTTTCTATACTTTTGCTTGTTTTCGTTTGTGTCGTTGTTGTTGCTTCTAAGGTTATCGTTACATCATCATAAAATGCTAATTGCCCTAAATTGCTTAATTGCTCTATTCCTATATTTTGGTCATAAGAGGTGGTTCTTATATTATCTTGAGCATACAAAACTATATCCTGAGCCTTTACTTCTACTTTTTGAAGCTTCCTTGTTGAGTTAATCTTTATGTTTATGTTGGTTCCTTCTGTTATTTTATTATTTGTAATACTTATTTCTAAATCTGTCTTTTCTTCTTGCTCTTCGTCTCCCTTTTCACCTACTTTATTGACCTCTATTATTTTAGCAACCAAGCCAATATTATTCACTTCTGTTATGATTTCATAGCCATCTTTTGTATTTACGATTAATCGGTTATTTTCTTCTACTGGTTGTTGCTCTATTCCCTCTTCATTACATTTCTTTGTTCCTTCTACCCATTCTTTTTCCTTTATTTTGTTTTCTAAACTTACTATTAAGGCTTCTGTTTTGCTTTTTATTTTTCTTTCTGCTATTTCATCTATAATAATTAAGTTTATTTCTTCTTTGTATCGCTCTATTTTACTTTCTTCACTTGCTCTCATTGCTTTGTTCAAAATTCCGTTTTCTCCTGTTAGTGTTGCTATGCTCACTGCTGCTAAAATTAACAAGACAATGATTGTGATAACCAATGCAATTAATGTTATTCCTTTATTCTTTAATTGCTTCATACTTTTTACCTCTCATTCTATCTTCCTTCGTACATAGTTTTTCCATAATTATTTTTATATTCTTTTTCTAATTTATTATATCGATAGCCAATACCATCGTCAATGATATTTTATCATTTGATAACAACTTCTTTTTTTCGACATATTATATTCTTAAGGAGGTGTTTTTATGTTGATCAACTCGCTAGTCTTATCACTTTCGAGCAGTATCGATTCTCTTGGTATTGGCATTACATATGGCATTAAAAATACCAAAATCTCTATTTTAGCAAAAATAGTTTTATTGGTTATCTCTTTTACCATTTCTGTTTTATCAGTATGGTTTGGAAATATAATTAAAACTATTTTTCCTGATTTTGTTACTAAATTAATTGGAAATATTATTTTAATTGCTATGGGCATTTTTGTTTTTCATCAAGCTATTCGAAAAAATGAGATGAATTTCGATTTAGATTTTTCGAATTCTATTGATGGTAAAGAAGCTCTGTTTCTTGGCTTTGCTCTTTCTTTAGATTGCTTTTGTATTGGTAGTTGTGGCAGTATTCTTGGTGTTCATCCTTTTCTTTTTCCTTTGTTTATTTCTGCTTTTCAACTAATTTTTTTAAGTACAGGAAATCTATTAGGAAAAAAACTACATGCCTTTAGTCATTTGCCTGATAATGTATGGTCTATTCTTTCTGGTATTTTACTAATTTTGATTGGTGTTTTGCGCTTCATTTTTTCTTGAACAGAAAAAGAGAATACTTACCTTATTTTAGAGGTTTGTGTTCTCCTCTTTTTTATTATCCCTATTTTAATAAATATTTTATCGATGTGTCCAAATTATGTCAATACATTATATATTTTCGAAATATATCCTCTTGTTCTTATCATTGATAATGATATTTTACCATTTCAGCTCTATTGTCTTTTTCTGTCGAAAATTAGAAAATAATTTATAAGTTAATATAATACTAATATGTATGTAATGAAAGACCAACTATAAAAAGTCAAGCATTTTTTGAAAAAAATTAAAAAAA
>CANPHV010000005.1 GCA_947573965.1 uncultured Clostridium sp. | reverse complement strand
GAACAGAAGCAGAAAGTAAAGAAACAGGTTATCCTTTATTAAGTACAGCAATAAAAGCAAAATTATTCCATCCTAATTGTAAAGATACAGCAGTTACATACTTTCCTGGTGTTAATTCAGAGGTAACACCACCTACCAGAGAGCAATTAAAGCAAAAAGAAGAAAATTACAAAAATGAACAAAAGTTAAATTATATAGATAGAAATATACAAAAGTATAGTAGGTTAGAATTAGGAAGTACAGATAATGAAAATGTAGAAAAATATCACAATAAAAGGTTACAATGGCAAGAATACAAAGAAAAATTTAAGATGAACCATCAAACAACATTTAGTGATATTATTGAAAGTGAAAAAATAAGGCAACAAGAATTTATAAAAAGCAAAGTAACAGGTAATATTATAAATGAAGTAGAAATAAAGGATGTTTCAAAACATTTAATAGACAGAGTAAGGCAAAGAGAAATAGACATTGACGACATTATAGATACATTGAAAAATCCACTAGAGTGTGGTAAAATAGTGTATAATATAGAAGAAAGACCAAGTTTTAAAGCAATAGGAGAAAGAACTACTTTATATATAAATCCTGATACTGGAATAATAACAACAGTACATAAAACACATACAAAAACAGCAGAGAAACTGAAAGGAAAGAATAATAATGCAAATAAAAATTAATAACGAGGATTTAAAAGCATTAAAAAAGATAAATGATCCAAAAATAAATAAATATTTAAATAAAATTGAAAACATAAGTGAAGATGAAGCAATTGTATTTATGGAATATTTGTATGATAAATCCAATGAGTATTTGAAAGGGAAAAATTATACAGATACACCAGAAAGTATATTGTTAGAGAAAATAGCAGATTATATTTATGACAAAACAAAATAAATAGTTATTATTAAGAGTCGTAAGGCTCTTTTTTAATATAAAAATAAAGAAGGAGGTAATTATAATATGGAAAATCAAGAATTTATTGCAAAATGCAAAGAAGAAGTAAGAAAATATGCTGAAGAACATTTAGACAAAAGTGATACAATGCCACAATTTGAAGTATTTGTTGTATGGTGTTGTAAAACACTACAAAATCATAAGGCTTTATTAAGTACAACTTTATCTGATGGAATGTATTATGAACTTACATACAATGGAGATAAAGCAGAATTGTATTTTGATGCTTATAAAAAATTTGAAAATAAGTGTATAAAAGATTAGGAGGTAAATTAAAATGGCTAAAAAGAAAACTGAAGAAGTTAATAAACCTGAAGAATTGAAAGAAAAAGTTGTTACAGAAACAACAGAAAAAGAAGAAATTACTAGCACAGGAGAAACAGCTGAGGAATTAGTTGGAGAAAAAACAGAAGCATCTGTAGAAGAAGAAAAACAAGATGCAAAAGTTGAAGAAAATGCATCTAATACAGAACAAGATACAGAGGTGCAAGTTACAGAAGAAAATTTAACAGTAAAAGAAGTATTTAAGGATAGATATGATAGCACTATTATATATAATGTTGGTGATGTATTTATTGAAGATGAAACATTGCAGAACAGCAAACCTGTAAAAGCTGAAAAAGGTAAATATAAAGTTTCAAAAGAAAGATATACAGAATTAAAAAGAAGTTTATATGTTGATTAAAAAAAGAGCCGTAAGGCTCTTTTTTATTGGACCAAACACTGATGTCCTTATCAAAAAAGCATGTGCAATTATTAAACAGTCATTTCAAGACTTAAAAAAGTAGGAGGTAGTGATTATGGATGGAGATAATAACACAAATAATAATGTGAATAATAATTCAAATCCAAATGCCCAAGGCACTACAGGGCAACAAACCAATAATGCAAATCAACCAAATAATAATTCTAATGTGATTGATTATAACAAGATCCAGGAGATTATTGAAGGAAGAAATGCAAAAACAGAAGATAGCGTGTTAAAGGCCTATTTTCAAAAACAAGGCTTAAGTGCTGAAGAGATGGAAAGTGCAATAAATACTTTCAAAACTCAAAAGGCCAACCAAGCTAACGCACAAAATAAAGAGCTTACTGATGCACAAGCATCTTTACAAAAATCACAATTAGAAAATCAAAGATTAAGAATAGAAAAGAAAGCGTACGATTTCGTTGATGAACTTAATGTTGATATTAAAACGATGCCATATTTATTAAAAATGGCAGATCTAACTAATTGTGCAGATAAAGAGGGGAATGTATTAGAAGATACTTTAAAAACTGCATTACAAAAAGTTATTGATGATGTACCAGGATTAAAAAAACAAGTCCAAGGAACAGTGGGAATAACAGTAGGTGCAGATACAAACAACGGAACAAACTCTAGCAATAGAGTATTTGATTTCGGATTTACAGGTGTAAGACCTAAAAAACAAAATTAAAAATAAAAAAAGAAAGGAAGGCGATTTATTATGCCATTTGAAAAAACAGGATTAAATTATGCTAAAGAATATTCACAAGCTTTAGCACAAGCATATCCATATACATTATTCTTTGGTGCTTTATGGAATGCAACAAAACCAGATGTTAAATTTTTAAGAAATGATACAGTAATTCTACCAAGTTTATCAGTAAAAGGTAGAAAAAACGGAGATAGAGATTCAATAGGAAGCTTTGGAAGAAACTTCAATAATGCTGAAGAACCAAAGAAATTAAAAACTCACAGAACTTGGGATACACTTATTCATCCAAGAGATATTGACGAAACAAACCACGTTGCAACAATTCAAAATATCACTAAAGTTATGAATGAGGAACAAAAATTCCCTGAAATGGATGCTGAAATGATTACAGCATTATATGCTTTAAAAAATGAAATTGAAGCAATTACAGAAGATGATGTTCTTACATTAGCAAATGTATTAACAAAATTTGATGTTATGATGGACAAAATGGATGAAGCAAGAGTTCCAGCTGCAGGAAGATTATTGTATGCAGATACTCCTACAAAAACTCTAATTGATACAGCAAAAGAAGCTGCTAGAAACTTGTCAGCACAAGACACAGCAGTTGCTAGATCATTAGATAGAATTGGAGAAGTTGAAGTAATTGGTGTTCCAAAATCTGCAATGAAATCTGCTTATAAATTTACTGATGATGGATTTGAAGTTGCTGAAAATGCAAAAGAAGTAAAAATGTTATTAGTACATACATCTGCAGTTATTCCAGTAATAGCATATGACTTTGCTCAATTAGGTGCTCCAAGTTCTTTATCACAAGGAAAATGGACATACTTTGAAGAGTCTTTTGAAGATGTATTCATTTACAATAAGAAACACGATGCTATTCAATTCTATATTGAAAGGACTGCCTAAATTGGAGGTAAGATATGAGTAATTATGTAGATATTACTTATTATCAAAATACCTATAAAGGAACGACAATTCCTAAAGATAAAATTGAAGAAAAATTAAAAGAAGCAAGTATGCATATTGATACTTTAACTTATAATCGTATAGTTGGAAGAGGTTTTGAAAATCTAACAAAATTCCAACAAGACATTATAAAAGAAGTTGTATGCAAACTTGCTGATTTTGAATATGAAAATGAGGACTTGATAAAGTCTGTATTAACTAGTTATGCAATAAATGGTGTATCAATGAACTTTGGAACAAGTTGGAATATTCAAGTTCAAAATGGTGTTGCAATACCAAAAGACTATTATTGTTTATTAAGTCAAACAGGATTAACTTGTAGAAATTTGAGGTGTTGATATGGTATATCCAAAATTGGTAAGAAAAGAAAATTGTAAAACAGATATTCACGTTATTTTATATGGTGAAGGAACAACAGAAGATGGCGAACCAATAATTGCATTAGATACTAAATTAAAATGCAATTACCAGGACAAAGCTAAAAGAGTATTAACTGCAGAGAAAGTAATAATTCAATTAACTTCAAAAGCATACTTTGTTGGAGATATTGCTCCTGACTTGGCAGTTATTTCTGGTGGACAAGTTACTGTATTTGGAGAAACAAGATCAATATATCAAGGAACAAAAGCAAGAAATCCTGATGGAACTGTTAATTTTACGGAATTGGAGATAATGTAATGAAAACTGTAACTTCCAAAATAAAATTAAATGCTCCTAAAATAAAACAATTAGATCGTGCAGCCATAACTTCACTTGAAAAGACTATTAGTGCTTTGCATACTGAAGTGGTAAATGCACAAGTAATGCCATTTAAAAGTGGAAATATGCAGAATGACAATACATATGAAGATTATTCAAATAGCAAACAAGGAAAAGTAAGTTTAAATACTTCTACACCTTATGCTAGAAGAATGTATTTTCATCCTGAATATAATTTCTCGAAAGAGGAAAATCCAAATGCTAGAGGAAATTGGTATGAGCCCTGGACTACTGGAAAAGAAAAAGATTTTTGCAGGAAGGCATTTTCACAATTTTATAAAAAGGAGGCAGGTTTATAATGAGTAAACTGTTAGGATTAGCAGATATAAGAGATTGGATAAAATCTTTAAATTATACTGCTTCAGAGAATTGTTATATAGGAAAATTAGATAATAAGAAAGACAAGTCTATTGGCGTATATCAATTAAAAACCAGCAATGAAACTAATATTGCAATAGGTGGAATTGATAATACCAAAACCCTAGAAAAATCAGTTAGTATTTTGATTCATTGGAATAAAAATGCTAAAGAAACTGAAGAAATTTCAAACAAGATTTATAATAAATTTTTAGAATCAAAAGAATTTGTTATAAACGATATAAAAGTAAATTATATAAGATTGCTTGTACCTGAAGCTGTAGATGTTGGAACAGATGACAAAAACATCTATGAAAGGGTTATACAGGCAATTTTTTATTATGAAAATAAGGAAAAGGAGGAGTAGCTTATGGCAACTGTAACAAGTGGAGTATATCCAGTATTTAATAATATATTTAAAATAGGTACAAAAGGCAGAGCATCTGCAGCTGAAGATATGAAAACAATTGCAGATTGTGAAACATTTTCTTTGTCAATGGACAATAATGTAGAAGAGTGGACACCAATGACAACAGAAGGATGGATCAGAAGAATGCAAACAGGTAAAGGATTCGCAATTAGTATTTCAGGTAAAAGAAATGTTGGAGATGCTGGAAATGACTATGTTGCTTCAAAATTGTTCTCAACAGGTCAAGCAGTAGAAACAAAATTTGAATGGGAATTTGCAGACGGAACAACAGTAGCTTTCGACTGTATTATTTCTGTATCAAACGCTGGTACTGGCGATAGTACAAATGTCGCACCTTTAGAATTTGAGGTTATGTCAGATGGAAAACCAACTGTAACACCAGCAGCATAAAACAAGCCTCGGTAGTTATCTACTGGGGCTTTATTTTTTTATAAAAAAGAAAAGAGGTAATTAAAAATGGCGAATATTGATATTAGTTCAAAATTAGGAAAAGAAAAAGCCACTATAAAGTTGGCAGAAGATAAAATTTATGAAGTTGATACTAGTGCAGACAATTATTTATTAGTACAAGAAAAAATCAAAGATCAAGACTTTTCTATTGAAGTTATGTATCAAATGATTGAAATGTTAATTGGAGAAAAAGCACTAAAAGAAATAAAAGAAATGAAACTTACTATACCTGGATTAAAAGCAGTAATAATTGCTCTATCAGCAGTTGTAAATGAAGTAGAATACGAGGAAATGGAGAAACGATTTCAATAATACTTCGACATATGATCCAGGATATGACTTATTTGAAGATTGGGATTTAGTAGCTTCAAGTTTAAAAACTCAATATGGTTATAGTGTTAGAAAAGAAATTGATAATTTAGACTGGGGAGAATTGATAAGTGATATTGCAGGACTAAAAGGAGATACACCACTTGGAAACATTATAAGAATCAGAAAAGAAAGAGATCCTGAAGTATTAAAAAAATTTACTCCTGAAGAACTTAAAATTAGAAGCGAATGGTTAAATAAATCAGCATCTCAAATAAGTGAAGAAAATTACAAACAAGCTATGGAAAGCATAAAAAATATGTTTAAAACTATGGCACAAAGTGAGGTGAGATAATGAGTACAAATGTAGGGGAAATTGACCTTAGTTTAATATTAAATAGTAATAAATTTAGTTCACAATTAAAGAATATTGATGCACAAGCAAATACGGCTTCTTCTAAAATCTCATCATCATTATCTAAAATAGGTAAGGCTGCACTCGCAGCTTTTTCTGTTGCAGCAGTTGTAAAATGGGGAAAAGAATGTTTAAATGTTGCAACTGAAACTTCTAATGCTTGGATAGGTTTAAATTCAATATTGACTGGCCAAGGGAAAAGTTTTGATAAAGCAAAACAATTTATAAATGATTATATATCAGATGGTTTAGTTCCTTTGAATAATGCTGTAACAGCATATAAAAATTTGGCAGCAAGAGGATATAATTCAGATCAAATACAAAAAACTATGATTGCATTAAAAAATAGTGCGACATTTGGCAGACAGAGTACATATAGTCTTGGAGAAGCAGTACAAACTGCATCTGAAGGTTTAAAAAATGAAAATAGTATATTAGTTGATAATGCAGGTGTTACAAAAAATGTAGCAAAAATGTGGGAAGATTATGCAAAATCAATAGGAAAAACAACAAATAATTTAACACAACAAGAAAAAATACAAGCAGAAGTAAATGGAATATTGCAAGAAACAAAATTTCAAAGTAATGATGCTGCGATTTATGCAAATACCTATTCAGGAAAAGTAGCACAATTATCACAAGCATTTACAACTATGAAAACAGCAATAGGAAATGCAATACAACCAATAGCGAAATTATTTATTCCAATTATTACAGGTGCAGTAAATGTAGTCACAAGATTATTTACAGCACTTTCAGGATTACTTGCATTATTTGGACTAAAAGCAGATAGTGTAGAAACTGTATCAAGTGGAATAGGGGATTTAGCAACTCAAGCAGGTGATGCATCTGATGCAATTTCAGGCGTTGGAGATAGTGCAAAGAAAGCAGGAAAAGATGCAAAAAAAGCATCAAATAATTTAGCAGCATTTGATAATTTAAATGTACTACAAAAAGATACAAATGCTTCAAGTGGATCTGGTGGTGGAGCAGGAGGCAGTTCAGCAGGCATAAAAGATACATTAGATGTATCAAGTACAATTACTGAAGATACATCGGCATTTGATGGACTAATTGCTAGAGTAAAAGAATTAGCAGGTATATTCAAAAGTGGGTTTGACATTAGTTTTGGAGACACAAACTTCGATGGAATAATAGGACACTTAAAAGGAATAAAAGATACAATAATCAATATTTGGACAGATCCAAAAGTATTAGGTGCAGCAGAAAACTGGGCAAAAACTTTATTATTTACACTTGGACAGGTTACAGGTTCAGTAGCAAGAATAGGAATAAATCTTGCTGAAGGATTAGTAGGAAGTATAGATAAATACTTGTCACAAAATGTCGAAAGAATAAAAGACCATATATGTAAAATGTTTGATATTTCAAGTAAAGACTTAACTTTAACAGGTAATTTATTTCAAGCCTTAGGAGAAATATCAGATGTATTCAAAAGTGATACTGCAAAACAAATTGATGCAAATATAATTGCAATATTTGCTAATCCATTTATGAGTATTCAAGAACTATGTGGAAAATTTGTACTTGATTTAAAAGCAATACTATTCCAACCAATTATAGATAATGCAGAAAAAATAAAGACTACTATTGAAAATGTAATGAAACCAATAGAAAGTTTTACTTCGACATTAGCACAAGCAATGACTTATGTTGGAGATAAATGGAATGAAGTTTATGATCAACATATACATCCTTTAATGGAATCATTGAAAACAGGAATAAGCGATACCTTTGGAAAATTCCTAGATGCATATAACACTTATGTTGCACCTATGTTAGAGAGATTAGCAACAAAATTTAATGAATTATGGAACACACATTTAAAACCTTTTGTAGATAATGTAGCAGGACTAATTGGAAGTATAGCAGATGCAGTAACAGCACTTTGGAATAATATTTTAAAACCAGTTATTGATTGGATTATACAAAATATTCTTCCTGTATTAGTTCCAATATTTGAAGCATTATGGAACACAATTTGCAATGTATTTGGTGCTATTACAGATACAATTGGTGGAATAATACAAACTTTTAAGGGATTAATAGATTTTATTGTTGGTATTTTCACAGGAGATTGGAACAAAGCCTGGGAAGGTATAAAGACATTTTTTACAGGAATTTGGAATGCAATTAAAGGAGTTGTTTCTACTGTATGGAATGCAATTAAAGGAATAATAGAAACAGTAATAAATGTTATAAAAGGCATAATTACTACTGTATTCAATGCAATAAAAACTGTTATTTCAAATATATTTAATGCAATAAAAAATACAGTTTCAAATATATGGAATGGAATCAAAAACAGTATTAGTAATGCAGTAAATAGCATTAAAAACGGAATAATAAATAATTTCCAAACAGCTTATAACAGAATTACAGGTATATTTAGAAATATTGGAAGTTTCTTTAGTGGTATATGGAATAACATAAAAAATACATTTAGTGCATTAGGTACAAAAATAGGAGATGCAATAAGTGGAGCAGTAAAAAGTGGAATTAATGGCGTGCTTGGAATGATAGAAGGTGTAGTAAATAAATTCGTAAATATGATAAATGGTGCTATTGATTTGATTAATAATATTCCTGGTGTTAGCATAGGAAAATTGAATCAATTAAACTTACCAAGACTAGCACAAGGTGGTTATGTTAAAGCAAATACACCTCAATTAGCAGTTATTGGTGATAACAAACATCAAGGCGAAGTTGTTGCACCTGAAGATAAAATGTTAGATATGATTTTAACAGCCTTAAAAATGTTCCAAGATCAAAACAATAATAACACAAATAATAATACTCAAGCACAAAATATAACCCTTAACTTTAATGGTACAATGTCACAATTAATAAGAGTATTGAAACCTGAACTAGACAGAGAAAGCAAGAGAAAAGGTAATAAATTGATTATAGGAGGTGCAACATAATGGCAGAAAGATACGATTTTATATTACTTGATGGAATGCAATTTAATATTGGTGTATATGCAAATATAAAAGAAGCAGCAGACTTTTTAGATAAATATGCAAATAGAACAGATGATGGAGATCTAAAAAGAGAACTAATTGGTGTATATTTTAATTTTACTGACATTAAGTTCGAACCTCAAACAGATAGCAACTATAATGAATATGAAAGATTATGGAATAAACTAACAGAACCCGAGGAATTTCATACTGTCAAAATTGCTAATCTTGAATTTAAGGCCTATTTTAATAATGTTTCAAGAGTAATTTACGATTTCAAAGATGGGAAAGCATATAGAAAAGATATGACTGTAAACTTCACGGCTAAAAGGCCAGCAAGGAGTTGATGATTATGAAAACAAAAACACAGATAGAATTTGGATTTATTGATGTTACAGCAAAATCAGACAGTCAGTTAAGTATTACAGATAAACAAGACTTTGTTGATTTGGAAGATCTAAAACAAAATGATATTGAAGAAATAAAATATGCTACACTAGAAAAAAATCAATTTGCATTAGACGGAACATTTGAATTAATGCCTGAGAATTTAGATAATATGTGTTTATGGTCAAATAGTATGAGTAATGAATCAGGGGTATTTGAAAACCCACCTGTATTAACAATTAACTTTACTGAACCACATAGTAGTTTAGGTTTAACATTTTTATTTAGTAAAGCAGGAGACTATTGTAATCATTTAAATATAACTTATTATGATAAAGATAATCAGTTAATAAATGATTCGGACTTTTATCCTGATAAGCATCAATATGTTTGCAACAATATTGTTGAAAACTATCAAAAAATAATTATTATATTCTGTGGAACAAATAATCCATATAGGTATATTAAGTTATATCAGATATTATATGGAGCAAATAAAACTTTTGAAGGTGATAATTTAATAAGTGCAAACATTTTGGAAGAAATGGATTTGTTAAGTTCGGAGGTTAGTATAAATACTTTAGGATTTAAAGTTTACTCTGAAGATGACGAATTTAATATTATAAATCCAACAGGCTTTTATAGTCTATTACAGCAAAGGCAAGCATTTAAAGTTAAAGAACTTCTATTAAAAGAAGGAAAAGAAATAAATATGGGTACATTTTATCTTGATACCTGGAAAAATGCAGATAACAAAATTATGGAATTTGATGCAATAGATCTAATAGGAATAATAGATAAAACAACCTTTTATGGTGGTATGTATGTTAACATACCTTTTAAAAATATGATTAAAGCTGTAATGGAATCAGCAAATGTAGCTGAAGAAAATTATGAAATACAAGAAGATCTAAAAAATATAATGATGACAGGATATATTCCTATATGTACACATAGACAGGCATTACAACAACTTGTATTTGCGATTGGTGCAATTGCAGATTGCAGCAGGAGCGATAAAATTAAAATATATACAATTGTAGATAAAGAAGATAATAATACTATTGAACAAACTAATATATTCCAGGGGACAAAGAAAGTAGAGCAAAATGAAATTGTTACAGAAGTTGCTGTAACTGCACATAATTATATAAAAGGATCAGATGTAGAAGAAGTATTTAAGGGAGTATTAGATAAAGGCGATAATAGAATTTTATTTGATAATCCAGTATATGATTTATCGTGTGCAGCAGGAACTATAAAAGAATCTAACTGTAATTATGCAATTATAAATTGCACAACTGAAAAAGAAGTTATTGTTACTGGCCATAAATATATAGATAATACACAAGAGATATCGGCAAAAGTTGAAGATATAGGAACAGACAGCAAGCTAAATACTTTAAATATAGAATCAGCATATTTTATTAACAAAAACAATGCACTACCAATTGCAAAAAAAGTGTTAGATTATTATCAAAAAACATATAAAACTGAATTTGATTTTATTTTAAAAGGAGAAAGTTTAACAGAAGATGTTGCAATTGAAAGTAATGATTTTAGCAGACAGTTAGTTGGCCATATCAAAAAGTTAGATATAGATTTAACTGGTGGATTTTTAGCAAGTGCAGAAATAAATGCAAGAGTAAGATTATTGACAGTATTAAGAAAAGCAAAATTAAAAGAAGAATATGCTTCAATGTTGGTAAGAAATGTTTATGTTCGAGAGGAGGTAAGCAATGGATGATTTAATATATGATAGATCGGCAAGTGATGTTGAAACAGCTTTAAATAATCCAGGAAGTAGTACACATTTAAAAGGAAGTTATAATTATACAGATTTAAATAGAGTAGAATCCTGGTGTGAATACTTAATGAATATTTTAAAAAAATATGGCTTCTCTGAAAATTTAGTAATAAAAACTAATTGGAATATGCGAGACTATCCAACAAGAGCACATATAGATAGAATAAGAAGCAACATAAATAAATTAAAAGAATTTTGCTATGCATTAACTACTGAAACAATAATTTACAATAACACATTAAATTACGAACAAGCAAATGTACTAGAGAAGATATTATATGACACAGATCAATACTTTAAAGAAATGAACATTATATTAGACTTACCATATAATTTTGGTACAACTCTTATTCGTAGAAATTATGTGGAATTACCTATAAACACAGACACAATAGAAGAAAAACACGAAGTTCCTACAAATTATAATGTAGGAATTTTGCTTGTAAATAGAAAATATATAGAATTAGTAGAGGAGGAATAATAAATGGCTTACGGTACAACTTATATAACTACACAGGGAGCAATATTAGCAGCTAAAACACTACAATCAAAAACATTAAGTTTTTCACATTTTTCAATAGGTAGTGGAAGTATTGCAGATCCTAGTGTAGCAACTATAAAAGCTTTAACAGGATTAGTAAACCCTGAATTAAACTTCGACATAACTAAAGTAAACAGAGAAACCGATACACAAGTTACTGTTAGAGGTTTATTTAAAAACACAGATGCTGAAGAAGGATTTTGGCTAAAAGAATTAGGTTTATATGCTATTGATCCTGACACGAATCAACAAGTATTATTTGCATATATAAATTATGGAGAAGAAGCAGAGTATATAAATAATTCTATAACAGAAAAGAAAGAACATTATTATGATATGATAATTACCGTAGATAATGCAAATAATGTTACAATTACAGTTGATCCAAGTACAGTATATGTAAATGAACAAGAATTAAATGAAAAGGCTGCAGAATTAACAACAGATTATACAGGAAAAATAAATGCTTTGAAACAAATAGTTGTTGCTCCAAATGCAGCAGCACATAATGCAATTTATAGAGGAAAAGATATAACAAATCTATTCTATAATGGTACACTATCACAACAAATAGCAGCAGGAACTTTTGACGATATATTTATAGGAGATTATATAATAGGAAAGGTAAGTAACAGAAAATACATAGTTGCTGATCTTAATTATAGGTTACATTGTGGAGATACAGAATGTACTACACCACATATTTTAATGGTTCCAGAAAGAATAATGGGAACTGCAAAAATGAATGATACTAACACAGTAACTGGAGGTTATTATGGTAGCAAAATGTATACAGAATATCTAGCACCATTTAAGGCAGTGATACAAAATGATTTTGAAATAAATCATATTTTGAATCATAAGGTATTATTAACAAATGCAGTTGCAGATGGCAAGGCAAGTGGATGGGCATGGTATGATTCTACTATAGAAATTATGAATGAATGTATGGTTTATGGACACAATGCATGGGGATCACATCATGGATATGAAACTGGAGCAGATAAATCTCAATTATCATTATTCAGACTAAATGCAAGCAAAATTGTAGCAAGAAATGATGCTGGAGAAAGATATTGGTACTGGCTAAGAGATGTCGCTTCTGCGTCGGGGTTCGCTTTTGTTCACGACAACGGTAATGCTAACCACGGCGGTGCATCTAACGCTGGCGGTGTGCGTCCAGCTTTCCTAATCAAATAATCGAACATCAGCTAGGGCTTGTCCCTAGCGAAAAGGAAAGGAGAAAATTTGATTAGCAATGTCAGATATAAAAAAGAGCGAAAGAACGGAAAGTAAATTACAAACAGTTCATAATGCATATAAAATAAGAACTGCAGTAACAAAGCTGGCAGAGAATAACTTTTACTTTGATTTGAATAAGATTAATGAAGTAGTAGATGAAAACACAAAAAATATAACTGATGAAAAGCTAAAAGAAAAAGCAAAAAAGAGAATATATCAGTATTTCAATAATCAAATATTAAGAATAACAGATAAGGTTATAAATTCTGCTTGCGGAATAAATGAACATTTAAGAATTGCCAATACAATATTTCCAACATATATGTCTGAATTTGAAGAACGCAGACTAGAACTAGATAAAGCAATGAGTTGTTGTAATGTTCTTCAAGACGAACTTCAATATGCTGGAGAATGTTTATATGCAGACTTGAACAGGTTTACTTATATTGTTATTGAAATCCAAAAGGAATTTAATATGATAAAAAAGCTCAGACAAACTGATAATAGGTTTCTTAAAGATATAAAGAAATAAATATAATTGGGGTAATCTTTAAATGTCGCTTCTGCGTCGGAGTTCGCTAATGTTAACAACAACGGTAATGCTAACCACAACGGTGCATCTAACGCTAACGGTGTGCGTCCAGATTTCACTACTATACAAATTTTTATATGGACTAAGTTTCCATTTGGTAATAGTATGGGAAAGGGAAAGGAAAGGTTGTCCCTTCAATTCGGTAAAAGAATCGATTGATAAATGCTAATCATTATGCAGTTAGTTACGACTATTACTGCTATAAAAGTGATTTTATGAATAAATTTTACGATGCTAATCTAATTTATAAAGCTGGAAAAAAGGCAATTGCTGGTGCTCCATTCAAATACAAATCACAGCTTTTTGAAATGAATCAATTATTAGAAACAGCACAAATTCAAAAGGCAATGATTGAAAAGACATATAGACCAACAAAACGGATCTAAATTCGTAATAAAAGAGCGAGGCAAGAAAAGAAACATCGCAACGAATATAATGGTTGACAAAACAGTCAATCATTTACTTTGTGATGAAATTTTAAGCCCAGCTATTTCTCCTTTTCTAATACATGATAATGGAGCTAGTCGAAAAAATAAAGGTGTAGCTTTTAGCAGAAAAAGACTAGAAGTACACTTACATAAATATTATAGAGAACACAAAAACAACGAGGGTTATATTCTTTTAATGGATTTTAGTGGATATTATTCAAGCATTCCATATAAGAAATGTTTGCAGGTTATGAACAATTTGTTAAGAAATGTGAATAATGAAGATAAAGCAATGACAATGTGGATTCTACAAAATATATTTCAAGTATTTAGTATAGAATCTAATAAAGATAGAGGGATTAATATAGGATCACAACCAAGTCAAAATATTGGAATTGCATATCCTAGTAGAATTGATAATTATATAAAAATAGTTAAGGGTTGCAAGTATTATGGAAGATATACAGATGATAGTTATATAATTCACGAAAGTAAAGAATTTCTAAATGAAGTCTTAGATGGAGTATTAAAGATTGCAGACAAATTGGAATTAGTGATAAATCCTAGAAAAACATATATTACAAAGTTGTCACAAACATTTAAGTTTTTACAATTAAAATATTCACTAACTGAAACAGGTAGGATCATTAGAAGAATAAATCCAAAAGCAATAACTAGGCAACGAAGAAAATTAAAAGCATATAAAAGGCTATTAGATAATAATAGGCTGACATATAAGGAAATCGAGAATATTTTTAAAGGCTGGATGGCATCAAATTATAAGAATATGTCACAACAACAAATAACAAATATGTCTCAATTATATTATGATTTATTTAATAGGAGGGTAAGATGGAAAAATCAAGGTTATGGAAAATTACGCTATCTGATGGAACGAAAATTGAAAACCTTAGACTAAATGGAAACAATTATATATCAGAAGAAAAACTTACTGAAGATGATTTCAAAGGAAAATTATCTAAAGTTACAATAGAAGGATCAGAAGATGGCCAAGAAATAAAAAAAGAATATGAACATATGGAATTAGTACAAATAGTTCACTATGAAGATGGATATTATTTTATCTTAAGGGAATTATCTGCAGCTGAATTAAAAGAAATAAAAATGCAAAGCGACATAGAATATTTAGCAATGATGACAGATATTGACTTAGAGGAGGTATAGTATGAAAGAACATAGTAAAAACTTTGAAAAAGTAAAAAAGTATTATGATAATGGAATGTGGAACAAAACCAGGGTGTATAATGCTGTTGGTAAATGGATAACAGAAGAAGAATATAGAGAAATAACTGAAGAAAAGTATGAAATAAACGCTTAAATAAGGCGTTATTTTTTTATATTAAAATACAAGAAAGGAGATCAAGGTTATGGATCAAAATTTTGAAACAGAAGTATTAACAAGACTGGCTGTAATAGAAAGTAAACTAGATGGATACAAAGAATTAAAATCTGTAGCTTATGAAGCAAATACACGAAGCAAAGAAAATACAGAAGAAATTACAGAGATAAACGAAAGAATAAAGTGGATTACAAGAACTGTAGTAGCTGCAGTTATAACTGGAGTAATTGGAATAGGAATTGCACTATTAAAAAGTGGAATTGGAATCCAATAGAAAGGAGTTATTATGAAACAAGCGTGGAATGATCTTAAAAGTTTTGTAACAGTAACAGTTACATTAACACTAGTAGCACTTATAATAATTATGGCCATAAAAGGAAATTGGGACATATTTCAAATAGTGTTTACTCTTTTTAGTTCCATTGCATCATCAGTATTTACATATTATTTTACTAAAAAGAACGAAAGTAAGACAATAAATGATACCACCCAGGAATAAAAAACGGCTTAAAACGCAACCTCGCAAGCCGTTTTTTTCAATACCAGGATAAATTTCTGGTATTTATATAAAACAGGAAGAAAATTTAAAAATCTTCCTGTTTTTCATTTTATAAAAGAAAGGAGCGATTTTTTATGGAAGAAGAAATCGAATTAACTGAAGAAATGAAACAAGAATTAACAAACGGAAAGGAGGAAAATGAAAATGATTAAATCAAGCTTAACAAATGTAGTAGTAGAAGCAAATTCAAGTAATTATACACAAGGAAGAAAAGGATACAAAGTTTGTAAAATAACACCTCATCATATGGCTGGCGTTTTATCTGCAGAACAATGTGGCAGAATATTCCAAGCAAAAGGAAGGCAAGCAAGTTCTAATTATGGTATTGGTAACGATGGAAAAATAGCTTGTTATGTTGGGGAAGAAAATAGAGCGTGGACATCAAGTAATAGCGTAAATGATTGTCAAGCAATTACAATTGAAGTTTCTAATAGTTCTACAGGTGGAGAGTGGCCAGTATCTGCTGCAGCTTGGAACTCACTTGTAAATTTATGTGTGGATATATGTAAAAGGTACAATTTTAAACTTACATATGATGGTACAAAAAACGGAAGTTTAACAAGACATAATATGTTTGCAAGCACAAGTTGTCCAGGAAAATACTTACAAGATAGATTTCCACAATTAGTACAAGAAGTTAATGCAAAATTAGATGGAAATGTAACACCTGTAGCACCAACACAAAATACAAGCAATTCATATTTAGTAAAAGTTACTGCCACAGCATTAAATATTAGAAGCGGTGCAGGAACAAATCATTCAATTGTAGGATGCATTAGAGATAAAGGTACATATACAATAGTAGAAACATCAGGAAATTGGGGTAAATTAAAATCAGGTGCTGGATGGATCTGTTTAGATTATACTCAAAAAATAGGAACAGCAAATGTCTCTACACCTGCAGCAACAACAAACTTTTCAAAAGGCCAAAAAGTTACTTTGAAAACATCTGCATCTAAATACTGTACAGGCCAAACAATTCCTTCATATATAAAGGGAAAAACTTATACAATAATGCAAGTAGGAAGTGGAAATACACATCCTAATGGTGTACTATTACAAGAAATTATGTCTTGGGTATATAAATCAGATGTTCAATAAAAAATAAGGGAGATTTTATCTCCCTTATTGTATATTTTTCAAATTTTGTTGTATAGTATATAATATATCAAATGCTTCTTTGCAAGTTGTGTTATCTAAGTTAATATTTTGTATTTTCTTAATAATTTGCTCATAAGAAGTATTTTGATTAGAAGATGTTTGATTAGATACAACTTCAAATTTTATATTGTGTTCTGTTAATAAATTTGTGTATTTTTCAAGTGTAGCGACAGGAAAACCACATTTAATTATTTCAGGACTTAAGTCGGTTAGTTTTAGGCCAATTTCTTTTGAAACTAGTCTTGCATCTTCGTTTAATATATTATAAAAAATACCAACTTTAAAAATATATATTTTCTTTGGATCTTTTTTCTTTAGTTCTTCATATTGCTTTAGAAGTTTACTCATTTTTCTTAACCTTCTTTCTAATAGATTTTTTTCTAACAATAATATCTCCAGGTTCACAGTCTAAAATTTTACACATTTTTTCTAATGTTTCAAATTTAATTCCAGTAGTATTATTGTCCATTAAATGAGATAATGATTGGTAGCCTCCTTCCATATTTTTAATAAACCAATACTTCGTTTTCTTTTTTTCTTTTAAAATTTCATTTACTCGTACATATATCATTTTCTCACCTCACCTTCGTTATAGATATTGTAAAACAAAGTATGATTTATTTTAACTACCATACATTTCAGTTTAATATATGATACCTAATTTACAAAATAGGTACAAAATGATATAATAACATCAACAAAAAACAAAAGAGGTGTTATTGTATGGACAAAAATATTATTGATTCATTAGATAATATAAATAAACTTATAGAAGAAGAAAAGTATCAAGAGGCTATAAATTATATAAAGAAAACAAAAGCAGAAATAAAAACAGGAAAAGATGCATCTAATTATATGGATGGTTTAATAAATGATTTAAAGTAGAAAAAAGTAGAAATTTGTAGAAAAATGTCGAGCCGTAAAACCTACTTATGATAAGGAATATCTATATCAATACCTAACACGCAGTATAGTTATTTTTATTTACATAATATGGTATAATATTATAAAGAGATATCTCCAAATTAAATTCATAAGGAGGTTCAATATGGAATTAAATGTATTAGATAGAGTATTATTACATATATTCAAAAGATATTCATATAAGATATATAGGCGTGGGGTTCAAGATGGATTTAATTGGAACAATAAAATAAATTCGCAAGGCTGTAACAAGGCTGTACCAATATTTAAAATGAAAATCAAAAAATGATATAGAAAATGGTAAAAGTAAACGGAGAGTAAGTATGAGAAACATAAAATTAGTAATAGAATATGATGGAAAAGATTTTAATGGGTGGCAAAAACAACCGAATAAATTAAATATACAAGGGACAATTGAAAAGGCAATCCAGCAAATAACGGGGGAAGAAGTAGAACTTTCAGCTTCTGGAAGAACAGATAGTGGCGTACATGCTCTTCGGACAAGTAGCCAATTTCAAAACGAATTCTAGCATTCCCATTGAAAAATTTGCGATTGCCATTAATAGTAACTTGAAAAAATCAATCTTAATCCAGTCAGCAGAAGAAGTAGACGAAAAATTTCATAGCCGTCTATCTTGTAAAAGAAAAACCTATCGCTATGTTATTAACAATAGTAAGATAGGAACAGCCATTTATCGAAACTTAGAAACACACATTCCAATGAAATTGGATATTAAAAAGATGAAACAAGCGATTCAATATTTTGAAGGAGAACATGATTTCAAAGCTTTTAAAGCCAGTGGGACTAGTTCAAAGAGTAGTGTAAGAACGATTTATAAAGCAGAAATAAGAGAACAGAAAAACCAAAAAATTTGGATAGAACTAACTGGAAATGGCTTTTTATACAATATGGTGAGAATTATAGCTGGAACTTTAGTAGAAGTTGGTTTAGGAAACATTAAACCAGAAGAAATTGCAACGATAATAGAAGAAAAAGATAGAACGAAGGCGGGAAAGACCTTGCCACCACAAGGATTATACCTAGTAAAAGTAGAATATGATTAACAAATAACTGCGAAAGTGCATAAAATATAGTAAAAATGAAAAGGAGAGAAACCATGAATACTTTACTTATATTTTTTGCCTTACCAATCGCAGTTATTATTATTTCCATTGCCTTGCAAAAAATTCTAAAATGTCCAATACTAGTAGCAGCCATAATATTTGCCATTTTTTTAATTGTCACATTTATCGTAAATAACTTAAATTTCTTGATTGCTGCTATCGTGTATGCCATCATTAGTTTTATTACAGCGTATATTACCTGTATTGTAGGGAGATTGTTAGCTAGATTTGGAGATAAAATGAGTTGTGGATGCAGAAGGGAAAGCCAATGTGGTTGCAGTAACAACAATAATGGCAATAACAATTGTAATAATAATCTGTTAACCATTAGAAACATAGCCAATGGAAATTCAAATTGTGGTTGTAATCAAATTGAAGAAGGTTGTACTTATCAAATTACCAATGTAGATGGCTTAAGTGCAAGAATTAATGTGATTCCAAATTCAAACAATAATAATAACAGCAATAATAATTGTTGTTGTAGAAGAAGGACTTAAGTGATAGTCCTTTTTCTTAATTTTTTCCACTGGTTCTAGGGCTCATTGACGAATTCTGGGCTTGAAAAAAGTAAGAAAATGTGATATGATAAGCAAACAAAAGAAAAAAGGAGAAAATAAATGCTAGAAATATTATTAGATGCCATAATAGATAGCGTCAAATTAGTACCATTTTTATTTATAACCTATTTAATTATGGAATATATTGAACACAAAACGAAGGACAAGACAAAGGAAGTCGTAAAAAAATCAGGAAAATATGGACCATTGATAGGAAGCATATTAGGGATATTTCCACAATGTGGATTTTCCGTCTCAGCTACCAATTTATATGCAGCAAGAGTAATTACATTAGGAACTTTAATTGCTGTCTATCTTTCTACTTCAGATGAAATGCTACCAATTTTCTTATCAGAAGCGGTTCCTTTGAATACGATTTTAACCATTTTAGGAATTAAATTAATAGTAGGAATGATAGCTGGTTTTGTCATCGATTTAATCATGAGAAAAAAGCATAAGCAAGAGGAAGAAAAGATTATTGACCTATGTGAAAAAGAACATTGTCATTGTGAACATGGTATTGTAAAATCTGCCTTAAAACATACTTTAAGTATCTTTATCTTTATTTTATTAGTAACCATTATGATTAATTTACTTATGTTTGTGATAGGAGAAGAAAACATTAAAAATTTCTTGCAAAATAGACCGATTTTAGCGCCGATAATAGCAGGTTTTATTGGATTAATTCCTAATTGTGCGTCATCTGTTATTTTGACGCAAATGTATTTGGAAAATATGATTTCAGTAGCTACCATGATTTCAGGACTTTTAGTAGGAGCAGGTGTTGGACTAGCTGTTTTATTTAAAATGAATAAAGGCGTAAAACAAAACATTAGGATAGTGGCTTTATTATATGCCATTGGTGTAGTAGCTGGAATTATTATTGAATTAATTGGTATTTCTATATAAAAAGTGTGCCTAAGATTTGCTACAATAAAAAAAGGGATATTGAACTTTACTTGGAGTATAGTTCAGATATCCTTTTTTTAGGAATGCTTCTCAATCCCTTTTTCCTTTTTTGAAATTAACAATGATAGCATCTTGGTTGTCAAATAGATATTTTGAGTCTGTAATGTCAGTTTGAACAGGGTTAAATTCATCTCTTTCATCTATAAAATTCATATGTTTTAGGTCGAATTTCTTTCTGGTATCTTCGTTGTTATCTTCCGTTGCAGTAATGGAACCATTTGAAAATTTACCAAAGTCATAGTTTCTAATTTTTTGTGGTTCTTTGTATTTGGATGGTAAGAATTCCAAAATTCCGCAACCAGCTTGTAAGTAAGCTTTATCTCCTTTGATTTTGTAACCACATTTTCCTAAGGTTAGGGCTTGCAATTTTCCTTCTTTTAATGTGGTAACGTACTTCCATGACACACCAGAAGCTTTAGAGTCATATTCTAATTTGTTCATATCCATACTGCTAGTGTAGCTCCATTCCCTGTGAGTACCAAACTCTTTGCACCACCATTCGATTTCTTCGTATTCAGCATTTCCAGTAAAGATTTTGTTAGCACAGTTAGATAGGATAAGATTTTTATAGTTTTCTTTTTGTCCATGAAGTTCTAATTGTGATAAACTTTGGATGGAAATGGTAGACGCTATTTTGAATTTTCTATATAAGGTGAACATTGGCTCTGTTGCTCTACAAATAAAGTCTGCAAATTCATCAATATATAAGAAATATGGTGTACGTGTACTTTCTGTTCCTGGTCTTCTTAAGACAGCATCTTGCATAGAGATTAAGTAGAACAAACCAAAAGCTTTATGGCCAGCAGCACCTAAATCTCCACGTCTTGTGCAAAGGAAGGTTACCTTTCCTTCTCTTAAGAAGTCATCAAAGTTTACGTTGTTGTGTCTATTGCAAAGAATAGGCTTAATTCCTGGAATTCTTAATAAGTTGTCTAATTGGCTAACTGCAGTGTATATATATTTTTCAATTTCTTGTTTTCCAGGTGCATCTTTATAAAAGTATTTTTTAAAGTATGTAAGTTGAATTGAATATTTTTCTTTTAATTCTTCATCATGTGCCATGATTTCACACATTTTTTCAATTAACTCAAAGTTCGTAAATAGTTTCAATAAATCTTCCATATTAGGAAGGGCACCATCGTTCATCCTTGGATAGATTTCTTTTAACAAGATAGTAACATTTTCAATGGCTTGTGTTGAAACGTCAGCACGATAAGATTGTTCAGAGTCATCGTGTGAAACTAAGAACATAGCTTTTAATACAGAAGATATCGTAACGGCAATTTTGGCTGGGTCATCGTAAGTGAATGGATTTAAACCAATTGAAGTATTATTTGATGGGTCGATGATATCATATTCTACACCAAAGTTTTTACAAACGTCTGTCATGTGGTCAATTACTTCGTAATCTGGAGCCATTAGGGTAAGTCCTAAATTTCTATATACGGTTTCACCATTAATGGTTCCTAAAATCATTTTCTTTAGATAGGTATTTAGTAAACTTTCTTTGCCAGGTGCTGGCTTTAACATATTTAGGTTGAAGTTTTTGTTTAAGTAATCATTGTTATAAGGTTTTGTTAAAGTAGCAATTCCTGTTTTTAAGGCAGTAAAACCTAATTCTTTAGAGGCTTCTTTGAAGAAGTATTTTCTTTCAATATCTTTTGCCATCAAGGGTTCATAAACAAGAGAGGTTTTTCCAGTTCCAGAACCACCACATACTAATAAAGATTGGTATCGAGAGGTTTCTGGCATAATAATTTTTCTGTTATAATCGTCGTCAGTACATACATATACTTCGCAAGTGTATGGTCCATGTCCT
Source organism: uncultured Clostridium sp. (assembly GCA_947573965.1). Taxonomy (GTDB): domain Bacteria; phylum Bacillota; class Clostridia; order TANB77; family CAG-508; genus CAG-269. The sequence continues at coordinate 11,456 of CANPHV010000005.1, read as the reverse complement.
TCTTTTTTGTCAGATAAGTCAATACCTCTAAAGTCCCAAATAGAACGAACTTTAAGAGGGTTGTCGTTGATACCAAAGTATATCCATTTGAAGAAAGGATATACGGTAACTAATGGGAAGTATAAGGCAAGACCTACTAAAGCTGGTGTTACTAAATCAGAAAATTCGGTAATTAAATCGGTATAATCTGGAACAGATAATAAGAATAACCAAGCTCCCATATTAACCCACTGTGTAATCATAGAAATAGCGATGACATAGAAGGCAATTAAAAATACATAACACAGTTTTACTTTGTATCCTTTATTTTTAGAGAATTTTGATTTTGGGGTAAAAGCAAAGGCAAAGCAAGGACATGCCAAAGCTAAGGTGTATTGAATTGGTCCCCAATAAGAATAAGAAACACCTGTGAATATCATAAGTAACATTTCTACTACTCTGTCAACTACTAGATAAGCAGTAAGTAATGTTAGAACATAGGTTGCAAAAGTGTTTCGATTGGTATTTAATTTTTTCAAAAATTTATCGATATATTTCATGCTAAGAAAATCCCTTTCTAAATTATAGTCCTTCTTATATATTATCCTACAAAATGGCGAAAAAAACAAGACTTTTGGGCAAATTAATCTAAAAATTAGTGAATAAAAATTGGAAAAAAGAATACACTATTGAAAAAGAGAAAGAGAAGAGGTTAGAATATGCAAAAAGATTGTTATGTGAGAGAACAAAAAATTATAGAGACAACAGAGATGGAAAAAGAAACGGAGTTAATTAAGTGTATTATTCAAACGAGGGAGGAACTAAAGGCTGCTAACCGTAATTTTGAGTATGCACAAGAGGATTTAGTAGATTATTATACGTATCAAATTAAAGCCAATCAGGCGAAATTAAATTATTTGTTTAAGATTGCTAAAGCGAAAGGAATTGAAGTGGATATGATTAGTGATATGCAATATTCTTTATGGCAAGAAGAGGAGGCTGGCTAAAAAGTAATATTTGTCCCATAAAAAACATACAAATGGTAATAAGAAATTATTATTGTTTGTATTTTTTTATGGGAGTTGTTACATATGGATACCAATTTGCTTACCTATTTAGCATGTATTTGCTTTATTTTTATATTTGGGAGAATTTTTATTTTGCCACTAAAGAAGATTTTTAAGTTAGTGATTAATTCTATTTTAGGTGGTATTACTATTTTTTTGATTAATTTGGTTGGTGGTACTTTTGGCTTTCATATTGGCTTGAATTTTTTTACGAGTATTGTGATAGGATTGCTTGGTTTACCTGGTAGTGTTTGTTTGGTTGTTGTGAAGCTTTTGATTGGGTAAAAATTGATTTTTATGCAGATTTATAGTATAATTAATTGAATAATCTAAAAGGAGGAGTAGAGATGAGAAAAGGAACAATCCTGGTGGTCGATGACTCGCTGGGAAAAGTAAACAAGATTATTCGGGCAACAAGAGGGACAGGATATGAAGTGATACACACTTCTGTGCTGGAAGTTGCCAAGACCCTCATAGAGGAGAACGAACTAGAGGCTATTGTATTAGATAGCCAGTTCTTCTTGGAAGAGGGAGACGAAGAAGCCAGGCACGGAGCTGGCAATCAGCTGTTGTCCTGGCTCAAGGAGGAAGGGAGAGTAATCCCTGTGTTGGGATTTTCCTATATACAGTTTGTTACTGTATATCCCCAATTTTGGGGGCATATGGGAATGATTTTCAATAAGGAGCTTTTTGAAAAGTTCCTGTTTTCTCTCCCTACAAAAAAAAAGGACCAAGGTTAATACCAAGGTCCCTATTTTTTATCTTTCATCAAGATTTTGTAGCGTATTTAATAGCAAAGGGTCAAGAATTCTATGGTGTTCAATTGCATTCAAATCTTTTAATAAAATAATTTGTTCTACACATTCATTTGGAGAAGTTAATTCACCAGATTGAATTTCAGAGAAAATATTATTATTTTTTGCTGGTTCAATATTATCAGCAATAAACAAAATCTTATCAAGTAAATTCATATTGGCATTTCCTGTAACATGAGAAGAAATAGCATGGGAGATAGCTTTAACTCTATCAAGGTCAGCCTTATCATCGAATACTTTTTCAAAAATCATGGCACTAATTTTGCCATGTAAGGCAACAGGTGTTTCAAAAATAGAAAATTCATATAGTGTAAGTTTTTTTATAATGCATTCGTAGAGCATTTCTTTTGGTTTAATAGATTTTCCGATATCGTGTAATAAACCTGCGATACTAGCATCTTCAGAAAGCGAAGGATCCCATTTTTCAGCTAAAATTTGGCACATTTTTGCAACACGAAGGGAATGCTTATATTTTTTGATATTAGTATCTTTTAAATAGGTTTCTAAAGTTAACATAGCATTCTTTTTAGATAACTTCATAAGTGTTCATCCTTTCTGATTTTACTTCTTTTTATTTTTTATACATATCTATTATAGCACATTTTGACAAAATATTCCATTACTTCACATAAAGTTGATTTTTTTATGTGAATGTGGTATAATTAATTTAGTTAGTAAATACAAAAAAGTAGGAAAGGAGAGCTCCAGTTATTGGGGCGAGGAAGTGACATGAAAAAAAGTATGCAAATTAATTTGACAGAAGGGCACACCATTTGGGGAAATGCTTTAATCATCATTCAGAGAGGAATAATTCGGATTTATAAAATCGAAAAAGAACTAACAAAAAAAGAAAAAAAGGCATTAGCCTTAAATCCGAAAATGGCATTACTCCTTATAAAAGATAAGCTGCGAGCGGGAGGACCAGTAACCATCAACGATGGAGAGATGTGTATCGACGATATGATGATACTCAAGGCCAGAAATGGCGAGGCCGAAATCTCTATGGAACTGTAAAAAAGAAAAACTAGACCGATGGTCTAGCTTTTCACTTGTAAAGAAACAAAATTTATTCAACCGTCACAGACTTAGCAAGATTTCTAGGTTTATCAACATCCAATCCCTTTTCCTTTGAAATATAATAAGAAAACAACTGCAAAGGAATAATAGACAAAATAGGAGAAAGGAAAGGATTTGTCTCTGGAATTTTAATCGTCATATCGAACATACCTTCATCCACCTTTTGGTTCGTAATCACTAAAGTTTTAGCACCACGAGTGATAACCTCTTGAATATTGCTAACCATCTTTTCCACCAAACTACTATCTGTCATAATACTAATAACCGTAATATCATTTTCAATCAAAGCAATTGGTCCATGCTTTAATTCACCAGCTGGATAGCTTTCAGAATGAATATAAGAAATTTCTTTTAATTTCAAAGAACCTTCTTTTGCAACCGTTTCATCAATTCCTCTACCCAAGAAGAAAATATCCTTTTCTTGATAAACTTTTTTCGAAAAATCTAAAATGTTTTCAGACAATTTCAAAGTTTCCTCTATTTTGCTAGGCAAAGCCATAATATCTTTTTTCAAATCATTAAGGATAGAACGATTCTTTTCTAATATTTCAGCAAAATAAACGGCTAAAATCGTAATTAGCATAACTTGTGAAGTATAAGCTTTGGTAGAAGCAACTGCTATTTCAGGACCAGCATGGGTATAAATAGAATAATCAGCTTCTCTGGTGATAGAACTTCCAATAACATTACTAATCGCAAGCGTTTTAGCTCCCTTCTCTTTGCACAATTTTAAAGCAGCAATGGTATCAGCAGTTTCTCCAGATTGAGAGATAAAAATACATAATGTTTTATCATCTACTAGAGGGTCACGATATCTAAATTCAGAAGCAACGTCTACTTCTGTTGGTATTTTGCACAATTTCTCAAAAGCATTCTTTCCAGCCAAACCAGCATGCATAGCAGTACCACAAGCTACAATATAAATTTTGTGAATAGAAGATAAAAACTCTTTTGTAAAATTCAATTCATCAAATTCACATTTGGTAGTTTCATTAAACTTAGCACCAATCGTTTCACGAATTGCTGTTGGTTGTTCATGGATTTCCTTTAGCATAAAATCTTCATACCCATCTTTTTCTGCACTAGAAGCATTCCATTCAATAGTTTGTGTCGCTTTTGGTACAACCTTTAAATCACTATCGTAAAAAGTTACGGTATCCCTTGTTAAAATAGCAAATTCTAAATCATCAATCAAATAGAAATTTCTAGTAAAAGAAAGGATAGCTGGAATATCCGAAGAAATATAGTTTTCTTCTTCTCCTTTTCCAATCACAAGAGGGCTGTCTTTTCTAGTAACAATCATGTTATCTGGGAAATCTTTGCAAAGAATTTCAATGGCATAACTTCCTTTAAAATTTGCACAAGCATTCTTAACAGCACGTAAAAATTTCAAATCATCATTTTTTTCATCTTTATGATAATAGTAGTGAACTAAGTTAGGGATAACTTCTGTATCTGTTTGAGAATAAAAAGTATAACCATTATCCATTAAAAATTTTCTTACTTCATTATAATTTTCAATAATTCCATTATGAACAACACTAAAAGTTTTGCTGTTATCCATATGAGGATGAGAATTCTCTTTAGCTGGTTTTCCGTGAGTTGCCCATCTTGTATGAGCAATACCAATCGTACCAGTTAAATCGTTAATTCCTTCTAAATTATATAAATTTTTTACTCTTCCTTGGTCTTTCATAAGAGAAAGCCCAGTTTTTTCAATCGTTGAAATACCAGCTGAATCATATCCTCTATATTCCAAACGAATTAGCCCATTGATTAAAATAGGGCTTGCTTTTTGTTTACCTATGTAACCTACAATTCCACACATAGTTAATCCTCCTAAAAAATTAATTTGGGAATTGAAAGTATGCAAATAAAAGCTTAAAGGAAGCTCTCTTTGTTACAATATCACTACTGTTTTTTAAAGGCATCCTATGACCTTAAGCCAAAGCCACTAGAGCATCCGCCGAAAATTCGATAACTCTAGACCTCGTCAACACTTGAATAAAATCAGTGTTCAGGCGCTATACAAAACTTATAAAACTCCTTTCCTTAATAATTTTTTTGCATTTCTTTCAATTTACACTATTATATTACACTAAAAAAGGAAATGTGGCAAGTCCTATTGAAATTTTTTGTACAAATGGTATATAATTGAGGCATAAAGAAAGAGAAAGAGGTGAGAGGCAGATGAAAGAAATTGGAATTATAGTCGCGATGGATGAAGAGAGAGAAGCCATTGTCAACATTATGAAAGAAGTAAAGGTAGAGCAAATCTACAACTTAAGATTTTTGAGAGGAACCATTCAAGGAAAAAAATGTATTGTCGTAAAGAGTGGGGTTGGAAAAGTAAATGCAGCAAGAACCACCCAAGTGATGCTTCAAAATTTTGAGATACAATATGTCATCAATGTAGGAGCAGGAGGTTCTATTAATGGAATGTTAAACATTGGAGATGTATTAATTGGAAAAGAAGTTATTCAACATGACTTTGATATTACCGCATTTGGGCATAGCAAAGGGTATATTACAGGAATTGGAAATTCCATTATTTGTAACCGTGAGTTGGTAGGACAGTTAGAGAAAATGATACAAAATATTCCAGAAAGAAGTTATCAAATAAAGTTAGGCATCATAGCAACAGGGGATATTTTTTGTACAGAAGGATGGATGAAAGACAAAATTCGTGCCAAATTTAATGCAGACGTGGTTGATATGGAATGTGCAGCCATTGCACAAGTTTGTTATTTAGATGCCGTGCCATTTATAGTAGTTCGAGCCATTTCGGATACCCCAAATGGAAAAAATGCTTCTACTTTTGGCGAAAATTTAAAACTAGCCTCTAAAAGGTGTGCGAATTTATTAATGTTAGCCTTAGGAGATGATTTTTTTGGACAAGGTGTTAATTCATAATAGAAGGTATAAATGACAAAAATTCGAGCATAATTTAAGTAAAGGAGTGATTTTTGTGGATAAAAAAATTAAAGTAGTTCAATATGGTGTTGGCAAAATGAGTGTATATACGATGCGATATGTATGTGAAAAAGGTGGCGAAATAGTTGGTGCAATTGATATTAATCCAGAAGTAATTGGAAAAGACATTGGAGAAATAATGGGAACAGAAAACAAAGGGGTAAAAGTGGTTTCGATGGAAGAAGCTGAAAACATGATGAAAGAAACCAAACCAGACATAGCAATTGTAACAACGATGAGTTTAATTAGTGATGTAGAAGATGCTTTGATGTTGTGTGCGAAATTAGGTGTAAATGCTATCACAACTTGCGAAGAAGCATTTTATCCTATGAATTCCAATCCAGCCATAACGAAAAAATTAGATGAGATGGCAAAGCAAACTGGTTGTACGATTACAGGAAGCGGTTATCAAGATATTTATTGGGGGCAATTGATTTCAAGTATAGCAGGTTCAACCCAAACGATTAAGAAGATAAAAGGAAGTTCAAGCTATAATGTAGAGGATTATGGAATAGCATTAGCCAAAGCTCATGGGGCAGGATTAACCTTAGAAGAATTTGATAAACAAGTAGCTTCTGTTGATAGAATTTCTGATGAAGAAAGACAAGCCATGATAGAAAAAGGAGAATATTTACCTTCTTATATGTGGAATGTAAATGGATGGTTATGTGATAAATTAGGTTTAACGGTAAAAAGTCAAACGCAAAAAACAGTGCCACAAACTCATACCGAAGATATTGCTTCTTCTACTTTAGGGATGACAGTAAAAGCTGGTATGGCAACTGGGATGAGTGCAGTGGTAACAACAGAAACAGAGCAAGGTATAACCATTGAGAGTGAATGTATTGGCAAAGTGTATGCAAAAGATGATTTTGATAAAAATGAGTGGACCGTGATAGGAGAGCCAGAAACGACATTGGTTATTAATCGACCAGCAACCGTTGAATTGACTTGTGCCAGTGTGGCCAATAGGATACCAGATGTGATTGCTTGTAGACCAGGCTATGTGCCAACAGCTGAAATGGGAGAGTTGAATTATAAGTTGTCTTATTAATATAGCAAAGTTTTCAAAAATAAAAAAATTGTCTATTATATAGACAATTTTTTTGGTAGCGAAGATGTGATTCGAACACATGACCCTTCGGGTATGAACCGAATGCTCTAGCCAACTGAGCTACTTCGCCATATTCAATATAACGCTATTTATTATAATGGTAGTTTTCCCATTTGTCAAGATAAAAATACAAGAAATTTGAAATTCTTGTATTTTTATCTACTTTTGTCTTCTTCTTCAATCGTGTAATCCTTATTTTTTACAATTTCTCCTGTTTGTTTATCGATTTTAAATTTTGTATTAATTTGAACAGGATTTTTCTTTAAATAGTCCACACTTTGTTCTTTAGATACGTTTGAATTTTTAGCATTTTTAATATTTCCGTCTGTTGGTTTTACAATTGCTTTAACTCTATCAAGAGCAGCCTGTAATTCTTTTTTTACTTCTGGAGATGCCACTTCATCAGGATACTGAGAAATTTCTTCTTTTGCATCTAATTCTGGATGTTCAGGAGCTAAAAATTCTTTTCCAACTTCTGCTAAAGATACTTTTTCTGCTATTTCTTCCGTTTCTTTTGGTAGTGCTTCCTTTTTATTATTGATTTCTTGATTTTCTTTTTTCATTTCCCACCTCTAAAATATTCTCTAACTTATATTCCTATTATAGCATAAAAGAGCTTGTAAAATCAAGTTCTTTTCCGAGTAACCTATTATTTATAGGAAAAGCCTATTAAAATTAGCAAAATTCAAAATGGATTTTACGAAAGCGTTAAAAGTATATAGGAAAAATAAAAAGAACACAACAAAAATAGCTTTTTAGAAAAAAAGAATAAATTTCGTAAAGGAAAACAAACCTTTTATAAACGAAATGGTTAGAACAAACTAGAGGGTGATAAAATTCGATTGTTGAAATGAGGTGAGAGAATGATAGAAAAAATCTGCCTATTTCTAACCAATCGAATTAGAAAAGAAATGCCAGAGATAGATGATGAAAAAGCAGAAGTAATTAATTATGGACTTCAAAATATAGTAGGAGAAATTCCTAAGGTTTTTTTGATGTTAATAGTAGCCTTGGTTTTAGGGATTTTTAAATGGGCACTAATTACTTTTATAATTTTTCTTCCTTATCGAGGTGCATCAGGAGGATTTCACTTAAAGACACATATAGGCTGCATAATAGGAACCATCATTTTTTATTGTGGAATACCATTTTTAGCAAAATATTTAATATTATCAGAAATAGCAAAATATTTTGTAATAGGGATTTTGTGGATATTCGGAATGATTATGATAAAACTTTATGCTCCTGCTGATACAGAAGATGTTCCGATTCTTGCCCAAAAGGTTAGAAAAAAGAAGCAAATTGCATCATATCTTACATTTTCTATGGGATTAATAATTGCATTACTCATTTCCAATACTATGGTGACCAATGTATTGATATTAGGAAGTTTTTTACAAACTATTTCAATTACTAAATTAGCATATAGATTAACCAACAATAAGTATGGATATGAAGTATATGGAAATACTTCAATGGAATCTGCGTAATACTGGTAGATACTAGTGTTATAGAAGTTTTACGAAGGAGGAACAGATATGTTAAAATTTTTAGCAAAAGCAGCAGAAAAATATGCTAAAGCAACTAATACCGCATGCTATATATTTTGGGTGTTTCATCAACCAAAAATGCCTGCTAGCATGATTGAAAAAGATTAATAGCATTGGTAAAAATAGGACGAAAAATTATTTTTACCAATAGTTATAACTTAAAAGTTATACTTATACAATCCAGCAAAAAAGCAGTTCTTTGGAACTGCTTTTTTGTGTCTTAATATAATTCTAATTGTTGAGAGAAAAATTTGTTAGATTTAGAAGTAAATAAATTAGCATTTTTATTTTTCTTAACAATTTTGCGAACTTCCCATAATCCTAATCCAGTATGATTTTCTTTTCCAGATACACCTTTTTCAAATATTTTTTCGGTATCAATATTTTTATCAGAATAGGTATTTTCAACGATAAGTAATTGACGATTGTTCTTTAAATCGTTTCTAAAAGTTAAATTAATAACTTTTTCTTCGCATTCGTCACTTGCTTCAATTGCATTATCTAATAAGATACCTAATATTCTAGCAAATTCATATATTTTCATATTTAATTTGTCTAAATCTAATAAAAATGAAATATTTACTTTAATATTTTTTGAATCAGCTTCATTGTATTTTTTAGTTAATAAGTTATAAATACCATCATTGTTAACTACTTCTGGATTTAGAATATATAAATTATTAACACGTTGGCAATCATCTTCTAATTGTATATAATAGTTTTCTAATCCTTTCATATCATTAGTTCTAATATATCCACCAATAGTAGTTACAATATTATCAAAATCATGTTTAAATGCTCGCACATTATCATGTAAAACACGCAAGGTGTTATTATATTCTTCAGCACTTTGCAGCTTTTTTGTGGTTTGTGTTAGTTTCATTAGACTTGTCAAACTATATAAGCTAATACAAAAATATAGAAGTAGGGTAATGAAACTTAAAAAAGTAATGATCACAGGTAAAATATCAATGTAGAAAAACGTTATAAAGGATTGTATAATTAAGGTAAGAAAACCTAAAACTAGATTGGCAAAAATAATACCTTTATTTTTGGTATTGATATCTTCTAGAAAATTTATATTCAAATTACAAATTTTAATAATTAGAAGAATCAAAAAGACAAGAACATACATAATAATGTTATAAGTCATTTTATAGATTGGAATAGAAACTAAATCTTCTGCTGTAATATGTAATATAGCAATATAAGGACTAGATATTAATAATCCTAATAAGCCAAAGATAATAGGAGGTAAAATAGTTGCAAAGAAACTTTTTAACCAACCTAAATTAAATAATTTATAAACTACTAAGGTGATAAAAATAAAATTAGCAAAAGTGTTGTAAGGTGGTAGTAAGAATTTTAAGCTAAGAAAGCCTTCACATGAGGTTAATATAACATATAAAATCTTTTGCTTAGTAGATATTTTTAAATCTAAAATATTACAAAATAGTAATAAAGAAAGATAACTTTCAATTAACATTAAGGGAAAGCCAGATGCATTAACTAAATCCTGATTTGGCGTAGTTAACGCCATCCAAACATTATTCAACAAAACTTCCATAATTTTTAAAAACCTCCAAAAAATCTTTTTTATATTTAGGTCCGATATCGCAAGAATGCCCATCTGTAAAAGTAATAGTACCAGAAACTGGTTCAACATCTTTAATCTGATTTACATTAGCAATATAAGATTTGTGACATCTAATATAAGTAGAAGGCAACTTTTCCTGAAACTTATTAAAAGAACTATAAGTTTCATAATCACGAGAGGCCGTATGAAAAACTAATTTCATACCATCTCTTTTAATATAATGAATTTCAGCCTCATCAATTAACGTATTTTTATTATCAATTTTTAAATAATTTTTACTTAATTCATTAGCATCTTCAAATAATCTTGTAATAGTTTCTTCCAATCTATCATAAACAATAGGTTTAGGCAGATAATCAAAAGTTTTATATTTGTAAGCAACCATAGCATATTCTAAATGACCAGTAGTAAAAATGATGTAAGGATTTTTCTTTCTTTTTCTAATTTCTTCCGCCAGTTCAAGACCACTTTTACTTGATTTTAAATTAATATCTAACATTAAAACATCAGCAGTATTCGTGTCAATATAATTTAAGATGTCATCTGCATTATCAGACTTAAAGGCGACAGAAGCATCTAAATTATTTTTTGTAAATATTGTTTCTAACATTTTTTCTAATCTGTCTAATAAATTTTCATTATCATCACAAATGACAAAATTCAACATATTACTTCCCCTTTTCAACAAATATAGTCTAAAAAAATATGGAAACAAGGAATTGGGACAAAAAATATCACATTACCTTAATTTTCCAGACTATAACACTATAATCCAAAAAACTAAACTTGTCAATACCAATTTACAAAATTATCCAGATTGATAAAACAATTCATATCACTAGAAAAAATAGAGGAAGAAGTTGGTGTCATAAGTAAAGTGAGATAGAAAGAATTCACATTAAAAATGAGAAATAGGAGAGAGAGCGACAAGTAAAAAATATAGCAATTTTACAAAATTTTCTCTTTTAATTGATAATAGAATAGTAATCTTCCGTAGAAACAATCAATCACAAATAAAATCAAAAATAAGCAAAAAAAATGTTGAACAAAAACGAAAAATATTATATAATAGAAATATAAAGAATTAAGGAGAAAAAAATTTGAAAAATAAAAATATTTTTCAAATTATTTTACGCCTAGAAAGGAAAAAGAAAGATGGAAAAAAGTTACAGTGAAAGCTACAAACAAGCAGGAGTAGACGTAACAGCAGGATACCAATCAGTAGAACTAATGAAAGAAGCAGTAAAAAGCACTTATAACGAAGGTGTAGTATCAGACTTGGGA
>CANPHV010000004.1 GCA_947573965.1 uncultured Clostridium sp. | reverse complement strand
GTGTAAATCCTCTACTCTTAAAAGCGATACAACCTTGTTATATATACGGAGAAAAACCTAAAAAGGAAATCAACATCCAACTCATTCATATACAGCCAATAAGAAAGAGGCGCTAGTCTTTCTAATCACGAAGATAAACTTCAAGGTGGGATGAGCGACACTCTATCTAAGTTACTATAAGTATATAAAAATAAACTTATAGTGGCAATAGGTTTATAGGTAAATCCTTTATTAAAAACCTAAATATATTATACAAGGAGGGAGAAATATGGTAAAAAAGATAAAAATTATTATAATTGCTTTTATTGCGAATTTGCTTTTTATGATTCCCATGGTAAATGCGCAAACAATGGGAGAAATAACAAGAATGGCAACTGATAATTTAGATGGATTTTTAAGCATGTATATCGATCCGTGGACAAATGGAAATACGGATGTAGGACTAAAAAATCATACCCATTATTGTATGGACCCATTTGAACATGGAACTGCTAATCATGGAAGTATGAGAACTGCTGTTGTGGATGTGGGATTAAATGGAATAAGTAGTGTAAATGGGCTTTCTACTACGAATTCGGAAGCTGCTAGAAGAGCCATGGAAGTATTGTATTATGCTACGAAATCTTATGCAAATCAGGAACCATGGGGAAAAACAGGGAGTAGTCCATATCGATTAATGATGATGCAGTCTGCATCGAAATATTCTAGTGTCATGGTAGGCGGTGGATTGTTCAATTCTAATTTGCCTGGTGGTGTTACAGAAGATTATATGAAAAAACAATTTGGAAGTAATAAGTATAATCAATTAAAAGCAGAAGGAGAAGCTTATGTTAATGGGACGATGAATTATGCTTTTGCAGACCAAAGTCCACAAGGAAAGCAAACAATTGAAGAAGTGGACGATTGGATTTTTGTTGGACCGTATAGAATACAGAATACAGGTAGTGGTTATATTTCTGATATAACAGTAAAAACAATGAATGGAAACATTTGTAGACCAGATGGTTGGTCAACAGCAACCAAAACAGATCAGATTAATCTAAACAAATCACTACCAAATGGAACAGAATTTTATTTGGCCTTTAATACGCAAAAACCAGACAGTGCAGAAGAAATAAAAGTAACCAAAAGAGTTGATAATGCACTAAGGGCTAGAATGGTATTTTATGGTTCTGATGGAGGACAAAATATGGCAACCTATGGAGGGAAATTATCAATGCCTGCAGAACAAATTATTAATCTTCCAAAAGTACCATTTAGCCAAATAAAGATCATGAAAAAAGATTCGAATTCAGGTTGGGGAATTGAAAATGTAGGATTTCTTGTTTATTATGAAACAGAAGGGAAATGGGTTTATGATGGAACACCAGCTAAATATGTAGACAGTAAAGAAGAGGCAATTGAGCATATGTACAAAACCAATAAAAATGGCGAGGTGACCATTCGAAACTTAAACAAAAAAGGAACCTATAAAATATATGAAGTATTAAATCCTAATTTTGGATATGCAGAGGCAACAATAGAAAATCCATCTGAAGAAAGAACAATAGAAATGGCAGCGATTGGACAAACGATTAAAGAAGAAATAGGAAATCGAAGATTGTATGTAAAATTAAGTGGGTATGTTTGGGAAGATCATATAACGAGTACTAAAAAGACAGGAAACAACAACTTATATGCTGATAATGAAACAGACGATAGAGATAAAAGAGTAAAAAATGTAACAGTTACCTTAAGAAATGCACAAGGAGAGATAATCGACACAAGAGTGACCAATACGATTACCAATACAAAAGGAGAACAAGAAGAAGGAGCTTATCTATTTGGTGATTATCAAAGAGATCCAACGGCGAAGAAAATAGAAATAGAACAATTAGAAGGAGCTTATATAGAATTTGAATATAATGGAATGTGCTATAAATCGGTACCAGTCAATATTGGAAAAGATAATGGAAGTAAAGCAACAGATGATAACTTAAGAGATAAATTTAATAATGATTATGCAACCATTACCAAAGGAGTAGCACAAAATAGTGGATATAGGCTAAATTATGACCGTGAATATTTAGAAAAAACGTCGACATCTACCATCAACTATGGTGGAACCTACCTATATGGTTATGAAGGACAAGAGAAACCAATTTCAGGAATTGACAAACAATATTTATTAATAGCAAATACTTTAGATGCTGCGCCAGATAATTTATTAGGGCAAGCAAAATATACAATTGATAATATCTACGAAGAGGAAATTGAGGAAGTTCCTAACATTAACTTAGGTGTTAAAGCAAGAGGAATGCCGAATTTATCTGTCTTCCAAGACGTAAAAGAAGTAAAAATTGGTTTGAATGGGTATGAACACTTATATCAATATGGAAATAGATTAAAGACATTAGAACAACAAATAGAAGAATTTAAGAAAAAATATCCAGGAGAAGAAATTTTCCAAATGGGAGTAAACTTTGCAGCTAAATACGAAAGTGCATCACAACCTTATTCAAGAACCGTATATGCTTCTGATGTAATTTATGATAGTAAACAGGAAAATAAGGGGAAATTAGAAATATATATTACCTATGATATTAGATTATGTAATGAATCAGATGTGACCAATAGCAAAATCAATCAATTGTATAATTACTTTGATCGAGATTATGAAATCATGACATTAAGAGAAGAAGAAAGAAAAATAGAAAATCAAAAGATAACAGTTGTTAATGCAAAAGATATAACATCAAGCATAAAGGAAAGAACAGAGTATAAGGATAAATGGGATAGAATTTTAATTGAACCAGAAAATGGAATACAATTAAAAACAGATAGTGACAAATATTTAGTATTAACGTACAAATTATCAGACGATGCTATTATCAATTTATTGAATGGCAATAAAACGTTAGATTCTGCAACAGAAATTGTATCTTATTCTTCTTATGATGATGCTGACTTTACACATTCTTATGCAGGTATTGATGTTAATTCAGAACCAAATAATGAAGACATCGGAAATAGAAAAACGTATGAAGATGATATTGACCAAGCACCGTCCTTAATATTAGATACTGACAAAAATAGAACAATCAAAGGAAATGTTTGGCAAGAAGAAGCAATGGAAGAACTATTAACAGAAGCGGATTATTATAAAAAACAAAGATTAGGAAATGGGCAATACGAGGCAGACAAGGAAAAAGTCATAAAAGATGTTACAGTAGAACTATTGCGAGTAAATAGTGAAGAAGATAAAGAACAAGCAGTTGAACTAAAAGTGGCAACCTTATATGCTAAGAATTTAGGAGAAGAAAAAACGAAAGAAGCGAGAGCAAATACTGATGAAAGAGGAGGATATCAATTTGAGGGAGTTATCCCAGGACAATATATTTTAAAGTTTACTTATCATGACAAAAGTGTACTTTATCAGTTAGATGGCACTCGATGTGAAACTTTAGAAGACAATGGCGGTGTAGAATATTATAAGTCCACCCTATTTAGAACAACAGCTGATAAAGTGGGAAATATTAATCAAGAAGCATATCAAAAGGCACAACAATCTATGTATTGGTATTTTGATGAAACGAAAGAAGCAGCGAGACTATCAGATGCAAGAGACAAGAAAGAATTAGTGGAAGAAAGAACAAGCGTAGAAACTGTTAATTATGAAGAAGCAATGAAAACTATAAATACCCTAAATGCAATTTCAGCAGAAAGTAGTAAACTAGAAATTAAGATGGATTGCAATCAGGATGATTTACTTAATATTAGCCAAAGCGATAGACAGTTAAAATTCATATTTGACAATTTAGATTTTGGTATTATTAGAAGACCAAAACAACCATTAAAACTAACGAAAGAAATTTCTTATATAGAGGTAGTTCTAGCAAATGGACAAGTGGTCCTAAAAGGAGATCCAAGAAATGAACAGATTAAGCACTTAAAAATATTACCAAATGGGAATATACATATTGAATTGGATGATGAAATTATACAAGGAGCAACTTTGAAGATAAAATATGAAATTAAGGTAGATAATCGAGAATGTGAAATAGATTATAATGACAGGGATTACTATTATTTTGGAAAATTGCCAATAAACTATAAAGATAGAGACAAATGGAAAATTGCAACGATAACAGATTTGTTTGATTATCCAGATAATGGATTGAACTTTAACTTAGATTATAAAAATAGTGGCAATAACAGATGGACTCGCTTAAGTTTAGAGGATCTAGAAGAAAATAAAAATATAGCACCAGGATTAAAAGAGCTTCTTAAAAGATATAATGTAATTTTACATACCGACAAATTTGCCGATATGGAACCAGGACAAGAGCGAATAGAAACAATGGTGTTAACTAGATTGTTGAGTAACATGGATGCTGACTTATCGTTTGATAATAAAGTAGAAGTTAATACTTATGAAGGCAGAAAAATTGATTATACCATACCTGGAAATTATGATCCAGTAGAAGGAGAACCAGACGAAGCAGATAATAGTGGAAAGAATTTAGTTGTCACAGGAGCAACAGGAGAAAATCAAAATTATTTGCCATATATAATATTAGGAATTACAGGATTGACTGTATTGGTAACAGGAATTGTGCTGATTAAGAAAAAGGTACTAGATGAATAAAAATATAAAGAATTAGGGACACACCAATTATAAGGTGTGTTCTTTCTTTGTTTTCATAATGTAAAACAATATTACGAAAATGTCATAAAAATGTAAAAAAACATAAAAAAATAGCAAAAAAGAGTAGCCGTAAGGGGAAAAAGCAAGGCAAGAAAAACTGGAAAATATAACTATTTACAAAGTGTTTTAACCATTGTATATTATAAATAGAGAAATTAGGAGGTTTACATATGAAAACAGGGAAAAAGTATCTATTAACAATTATGATATTGCTAATCAGTTTATTAATAGGATTTACAATGCTATCTGTTAGCAGTTATGAAGAAGGAGAAGCTAAGTTACAAGTAGAGGCTAAAATAGAAAAATATATTAATTATGATTTTTCTAGTTCAAATCAAGGAACTATGCTTCAATACCAAATAAAAAGTAAAATTGAATATGAAAAAGATATTATTCAAGTTAAAGCAAGTGAACTTAAAATTCAGGTAAATCAAATTGATGGAAAATATCCATATCGCATAAAAGTAATGAATAAAGAGACCGAGTATGATGAAAATACTGGGATTTTAACAATAAAAGAAATAGTAGACCACGAATATACAATCATTTGTTATTATGATACTTATTCTGAAGAGAAGCCAGAAAGAGATTTGCGTTTAGAAGTAACAGGAAAAGTAGAATTAGAAACAGAGGACAATGCGATACTTGAATATCAAGGTGGAATAGAAGGAACCGTGACAGAGAATATAGGACGAGTTACTTCTATTGAACGTGAAACAAGTGATATTTACAATGGAGCGATGAAATCAAATCAGATAAATGGAACATCTTATACTACTTCTTATCAGGAAATACAAAAAGTGATAGTAAGTCAAGCAAAAGCACAAGAAAAAATTGAGATAAAGGAGATTGTTCCAAATGTTAACTATAAGAGTACAAAAATTGTAAAACAAGATATGATTGATTTGTTGGGCGAAAAAGGAACGCTTGAAATTTTAGATGCTAATGGAAATAGAATAACATGCATTGATAGTGAGACAGAAGTTGCAGAAGATGGAACGATAACAGTCTGTTATGAAAATGAAGTAGAAGCAATTGTTTTGCTTACTAGTGAAATTCAAAACGAAGGAATTTTAAGGTTAGAACATACAAAAGAAATTAAAAGCAATATGACAGATGATGTGAAAATGACGAATCAAGTAAAAGGTATAATCGGGGAAACAGAGAGCTATTGCGAAGAATGGGAAGACGTTATATCTTGGAAAGAAGCGCAAACTAATATAGAGATGAGCGTAGATAATACAACTTGGACAAATGAGCATCAAAATGAAGTCACATTTGATGTGATTTTACATGCAAATACAGAGAAAGATAAATTACTAAGAGAACCAACTATAAAAATAGAACTTCCAAGTGAAGTAGAGAAGGTGATTTTACAAAACTCAAATATATTTCATGAAAATGGATTAACATTACAAGAAGTATCTAGCCAAATAAATGCGAATGGAAGACAAGAAATAGTTGCTAGTTTGACAGGAAAACAAACCGAATATGAGAAGAATGAAATTGAACTAACGACAGATGTAAAAATAGCAGCAACGATTATTCTTAAAAAAGACATATCTTCGACCCTTTCAACAGTGAATTTACAATATACAAATGGAAGTGAAATAGAAGAAGATTTTGAAGCTGGAAGCCAGACAAAAGAAGTCAAAATTGAGTCATATCAGGGGAAAAAAGAAACAGAAGAAGCAAAAGCAAATTATCAATTAGCAAAAGAAACACCAGAAACTAAAATACAAGGATTGCAGCTAGAAGTAGCTCCTGTAAAAGGAGAGGTAGACCTAAACGAAAGTGATATTCTTTATGAAGGAGAATATATTAAATATAATATAAAAGTTACGAATACAACAAAAGAGACAATGGAGAATGTAACAGTGATAGGAAAAGTACCAGAAGGAACAATCTATGGAACTTTGAAGACAGATTTTCATAATCCTTCAGGAGTGTATGAATATGATTTTTTGCCAGAGGTAAAAACTGTTCCAATAGAAATTGGTACATTGAAGCCAGGTCAAAGTATTACTAATTTTTATGAAGTACGAGTAAATGATTTAGAAGATGCAGTAGAAGAAAAACAAGTAACTAGTAGTATTCAAGCTAAGATTGGAGATGCAGAGGCAGCAAATTTTACTTTAGAAAATACTGTGAAGCAATCCAAATATAAAGTATTTCTTCGCTCTTGTATTTATACCCAAAAGCATGAATGGTATTATCCAATTGAGGTAGAAAGTGATGAAAATAAAGAAGTAGAAGTGATAGTAAAATTACCAAAACAGCTTGTACCTGAGTATTTTTATGGAAATGATACTTATATAGAAAGATATAATGAGACGAATACGCCAGAAGATAATATTTTTAGAGTAAAAGTACCTACCAATAAAAAGGGATATTATATAATTGGTAAAATTCCTCCTTCTAGTATAACAGAGCAAACGGAAGGGTCTAGAGTAGAAATAATAGCAACAGCAAGTGTTACAGAAGATAATATTACTTATCAATCTAATGAAAATAGGATTATGTATGAGTATGAAAATGTTTCTATCTCAATGACTTCTGAAAACGAAGGGGAAGAAGTAAAATACGATGACGAAATTAATTATGAGATTAGAATAAAGAACATAGGAAGAGCAAATTTAAACTATCCAATGTATTCTTTTTTCAGAGTTGATTTAGAAGATATGTTGCCTGAAGAGGTGAAACCAATTAGTGTTACTTATGATAATTGGGAGATGGAAACAGAAAAAAATGAATATGATGATCCAACGGAAGAAATATTAGGTGGATATACATATACTGGAAAGTACAAAAAACTGGATTCAGTTTTACAAGAATTAAATACTAGTAGAGAAGATGAAAATGGAAATAAATTACCAGATTTACAATTGAATTTTACAATTCCTTATCAGGAAAGTGTAACAATATCAGTGAAAACAACAGCAAGAGCAGTTTATGAAAAAACAAAAGTAGAAAATAGTGCCACTGTAACAGGGAAAGATATTGAAACTAAAACTTCGAACACTATTACACATACAATTCTTCCATTAGGATATGAGAATCCAGATGAACCAGAAATTCCTGATAATCCAGACGATCCAAACAAACCAGTTAATCCAGATGATCCAGACAATCCTAACAAGCCAGGAGATAATAAGACATATAGTGTATCTGGAGTAGCATGGTTAGATGAGAATGAAGATGGACAAAGACAAGCAAATGAACAACTTTTAAGTGGAATTCCAGTATTACTAGTAGACATGAAAGAGGCAACGGTAGTAAAAGAAAATGTGAAAACAGGAACAAATGGAAACTATCGATTTACAGACTTAAAGCAGGGAAATTATCTTATTTTGTTTCAATATGATGAAAGTCGTTACCAGACTACACAATATCAAAAAAATGGAGTATCACAAACTTCAAATTCTGATGCTGTTGCCAAAAAGCTAAAAATAAATGGACAAACAGTGACAGTAGGAATGATAGAGGTAAACAATTTACAAACATCAGTAGCGAATATGGACATTGGTTTAATAGAAAATAAGGTTTGTGATTTAAAATTGGATAAGTCAATTTCAAAGATTACAGTAAAAACGAATAAAGGAACAAAACAATATACTTATCATAATGAAAAACTAGCTAAAATAGAAATAAAGGCAAAAGAAATCGAAGGAGCAACTGTTTCGATTGAATACAAAATGACCATAACCAATCAAGGAGAAATAGCAGCAACAGTAGGGAGAATAGTAGATGAATTACCAGAAGATTTAATAGCTTCTTCTAATCAAAATTGGTCATCTAAGACAAAGCAACAGTTGATTAATACAAGCCTTGCCAACCAAAGACTAGCACCAGGGGAAAGTACAGAAGTAACTTTAGTAGCAACTAAGAAGATGACAGCGAATACGACAGGAACAATTGCAAATACTGCAAGAATAGAATATATTAGTAATTCATCAGGAACAGAAGAAAAAGATACAGGCAATAATCAATCAAAGGCAGAGGTGATTATTTCTGTTAGTACAGGGACTATTTATTATATATCTTTTGGTATAATAGCGATGATAACAATAGGAATAGCAATATTACTAGTTCATAAAAAACGTACTTTGAAAATAAAGAAGATATTTCTTCTAATAGTTACTGCGTTAATGCTAGTGACAACAGCAAATTTTGAGGTTCAAGCAAGAGGAAGTGAAGCTCATCAAACTGATTATACATGGGATGGTAAGGATGAGAATGGTAATTTAATAGATAGTCATAGTGTAATGTTTACAGGAGGCCCAACGGGTAAAGGAGTGTGTAGAACGCCTAATGCAGCAGCTCATGGATGTGATTCTAAATGTGAGAACGAAACCACACATTATCCAAGGGGAGATATAGAATGGTTAGAGGATCGTGAATCAAAAAGAATCAGTCCAAGTATTACTTTAACAAAAGAAAACAGTACAGTTGAAATGAAGATATTAGATGATAATGCTATATATGGACCATTTAAAGTAAGATGTAATCAAAATGTTGTATATACATTTGAAATATATGATTTAAAAGGAAATGGGATTACAGGTTATGAAACTTGTGATGAAAATGGAAATTCTAAAATAGCACAAGGAAGCACAACTTTTTATATTAAAATGCCAAAAGAAAAATGCAGTAATGGTATTTCTAGAATAAAAGCCAAGGCATCTTATACAGGAACTTGTTATATATATAAATATAGAGTAGGAGGAATTTTATATTATCCAGGAGATAAATGCCAAGATGTAGGAACAGTTGGAGAAGTAAAATTTGGCGAGTGGACAGAAACTGCTCCAGAAGTTGTTAAAGATGAAGTTGAATGGCCAGGAGGATTAGTAGTAGGATCACCAGCTTGTCTTGAAATCATAAAAGAAGATGCAGACCAAAAAAACATAAAGTTAGCAGGAGTACAAATGCGATTATACTCAGAAGAACTAGGATATGATAAAACCATTACCACTGATGAAAACGGATATGCATTATTTGAAAATTTACAATCGAATCATACTTATAATTTGGAAGAAATAGTGACACCACATTATGGATATTTACCAGATGTAAAAATACTAAAAAAAGTAACACCAGGAAGTTTGATAACACTAAATGTAAAAAATGAAAAACATACAGGAAATATACAAGTTCATAAAAAAGATCCAAATAATGACGAAATAAAATTAGATGGAATAGGCTTTAAAATCAAAAATGAAGAAGGTAAGTACTTAATTGCAGTAGACCATGAAGGAAAGATACAAAAAAATCCAGAAGGAACTATTTACTTAAGTAATTTGCAATATACATTAGATGAAAATGAAGCAACAGAGTTTAAAACAGATGATAAAGCAGAACTAAAAGTTTGCAATCTATTAACAGGAAAATATACATTAATCGAAACTTCAGTGGGAGAGCATGATGATTACTACGAAACAGATGGAGATTATATTATTTGGGATACAGAACAAGGACAAGAAAAAGGAAAAGAAGCAGTAATCGACGTAACAAGGCAAAAATCTTATGATACAGAAATAGGTGCTGAAAATAAAATAATACCAGATGGTTGGTATGAAATAGAAACAGCATTAAACACGAATAAAGTACTTAATCTAAATGGCAACCAGATAGAAATAAAAGAAAGAAACAACAGTATAATGCAACAATTTTATATGGCCTATGTAGGAGATGGAGCTTATACAATAAGTTTAAAGAATGCAAACAAGCAATATCCTATTGTAGTAAATAACGAAAATAAAATTGTAATAGCAGAAGAGAACAAAGACGTAGATCAAACTTGGTTAGTAAAAATGACAAAAGAAGGATACTTTAATATTATTTCTAAAGAAGCACAAAAAGGTATAGAGGTAAAAGATAATACAAATGTAATAGCAGAAAGCGTTAACAATAGTGCTTCACAGAAATTTAAATTGGTAGAATTACAAAAAGATTCCTTAGATAAAAAAGCAAATCAAGTAACAGTGCTAAATACAAGAAAATACATTAAACTTTCTGGACGTGTGTGGGAAGATATTCCATGGATGAATGGAAAGGAAAGTGAAAGAAATAATTATCTATATAACACAGAAGAACAACAAAAAGACGTAAATGATAAATTATTAGCCAACGTAACCGTAAGACTAAAAGATAAAAACGAGCAAACAGTAGCATTTAAGGATAATGAAGGAAACATTAGGACAGAAATAGAAACGAATCCAAAAGGAGAATATACCTTAAATAATATTCTAATTGATAAATTAGATGAATACTATATTGAATTTACTTATAACGGAATGAAATATGAAAGTGTACCAGCAAGTATTGAAAAAGAAACAGTAGGAAACAAAGCCATCGAAAAAGATAACAGAACTAAGTATAATAATAGTTATGCTACGATAAAAGAAAAAGCATCCTTAAATCAAGAAGGAGAGACTACTCATCTTTTAACTTATAATGTAAGTAGCAAACTAAGTACCATCAATTATGGTAATAATTTAAAATATGGTTATGAAGGACAAGCGTATCCAATCAATGGAACATTTAATGATTTCTTAATTCAAGCCAATACAAGAAATGCTTATGATGGATATTTAAGTAAAGTAAAAACAGCAGAAGAAATTAGAGAAAGTGGTATCGATGAAATTGAGAATATCAATTTAGGGTTAGTAGAAAGAGAACAACCAGATTTAAGTTTAATAAAAGATGTAGAAAGCATTCAAGTAAGTGTTAATAATGCTACACATATCTATAAATATGGAGATCGATTTAATGCTAACTTATATAGTCAATATAACGAAGATGGAAAAAGTGGATACGATATGAGCCCACAAGTAAGATATGCTAGTAAATATGGAAGTATGTCTTATACAAGAGCTTTGTATGCCTCTGATGTTCATTATGATGAACTTGAAAGTGATGATAAAATAAAAGACCAAGGGTTAAGGGTGAAAATGACCTATAAAATAGGAATAAAAAGTTCAGTAAGCTCCTTAAATTCTATAGTAAACGAAATAGAAGACTATTATGACAGCAAATATTTTGAACCAGGAAAAAATTTAAACATAGGAAAAGAAATTGATAAGGATGGAAATATTAAAGGAGAGAAGTTAGAGTATTTAAGCTTAGGAACTTCAGGAAATAATGGATACCACAAAATACGAATTAAAGGAATTGACTTGGCAATAGAGGGTGATAAAACGGAAGGCGTAATTTTTGTTCAAGTAGAAGTAAAACCAGACAAAATAATAGAAATATTAGAAAAAAATTACGAAATAGAAAATTATGCCGAAATTGCATCTTATTCTATCAAAGACAAAGATGGCAAAACTTATGCAGGAATAGACAAAGATTCACAACCAGGAAACCTAGTAGTAGGAAATCAAGACACTTATGAAGATGATACGGATAGAGCACCAGGAATACAACTAGTATTACAAGAAGAAAGAAAAGTACAAGGAACCGTATTTATAGATAAAACAGAAGGAAAATTAATGACAGGAGAAATCCGACAAGGAAATGGTATTTATGATGAGGTAAATGAAGAGACCGGTGTAGATAATGTGACAGTAGAATTGATTAATCAAAGAACAGGAAGAATTGCACAAGTTTATAATGCGAAAACAAAGAAATGGGAAGCAGCAACAACTAAGACAAAAAATGGAGGAAACTATGAAATAGGAGGACTTTTACCAGAGACCAAAGAAGGCTATGAACTGATATATACTTGGGGAGGACAAACTTATAAAAAGGAAGATGGAACAGAAGAATTAATCCGAGTACAAGACTATAAAGGAACTATTTATAATAAAGAGCAAGAAGAAAAAATAAAGAATGGTAATAACACATGGTATAAAGCTAGAGACCCAAGATATTCAGATGCTATTGATGATTATACAACAAGAGAAGCCATTGACAGACAAACTCAAATGTTAACAAATTACAATAAAGAAGTAATCAAACAGTATAATGGAAGTATCCAACTAAAGAATAACCATACAGAAACGTTAATAACACAAATGCAATCAACAACACCAGGTTTTATTGTCAATTTAGAATACAATGAGGGGATAAGTAATCATAGAGACGAATATGACTTAGATAGTAACGGAAATATCAAAATGAGTGGTCCTTATATCGTAAAAAAAGAAGCTTATCAAAACTTGATGAAAAACATAGACTTTGGAATAGTAGAAAGAGCAAGACAAACATTGGCCTTAACCAAAGAGGTAAAGAAAGTTCGACTAATCCTTAACAATGGAACCGTATTAATTAATGCTGAAATAGGAGCAGACGGAAAAATAAAAGACCAAGTAAAATATGCAACCTATATTCCAAATTCAGAAGCAGCCAATGGACAAGTAAAGATGGAAGTAGACAATGAACTATTACAAGGAGCAAGATTAGAAGTACAGTATGGATTTAAAGTAGAAAATATTAGTGAATTAGATTATCTAAATCGAGACTATTATACATATGGAAACGGTTATGGAATGAATAACAATGAACTAGTTTCCTTGAATGCAGATACAGTTATTGACTATGTGGATAACAACCTAGCACAAAATACAGAAAATACAGGAGGATGGAATGTGTGTCCAGAAGGAGATAAACAAAAACTAATAACTGAAAAAGGATTGTTAGCGAGTGAATTAAAACAAACGCTAATAGAAACCAATACCGTACTAACAACGCAAACCCTATCGAAGCCATTACAACCAAAAGGAACAACACATCAAGAAGCAACACTAACAGTATATCGAATGTTACCAAGTATAATACAAGACGAAGACTCAGAAATGGGAAATGATGCAGAAATCATAAAGGTTATCAAATCAGGAGGTTCTACCCTAACCACAACACCAGGAAACTACATACCAAGTGAAGGGGTAAAAGAAGTAGATGAGGCAAAATCGGAAACAGTAACGATTATACCACCAACAGGACGAATTACAAATTACATAGCCTACACATTGCTTAGCATCAGTTCATTAGGAATACTAGTATCAGGCATTATCTTAATTAAGAAATTTGTACTAAAATAATGGGCAATGTGCAACAGGGACGTTTCCTTTTGCACAAAAATGTGAAATTGGGACATATCTTGAAAATAAGATATGTCTTAATTTTTCCATTTTTATTGCTTTTTTTGACAAACTGTAATAAAATAAAAAGCATAAAACAAAAAGAAAACAAGAAAAACAAAAAAATAGATAAAAAAATGTAAAAAACTTTTTTAGATTAGAAGACTAAAAAAGACAAAAACCACGAAGGACAAGTAGTAAAATAAGCACAGAATAAAACATAAGAGGTGGTAAGGATGTTTCAAAATGAAAATGTAATAGAAAAAGAAAATAATAGAGTCAATGTTTTTTCCCATGTATTAGCTGCCAAAAATATAGTAATTTATCTTATTTCATTCATGTTATCCATGGTAGGACTAGGAGGAGATTTTTCAATCTTTAGTATTAGTATGTTAGGAGCCTGTTTTGCATCTTCTGTACCAGCATTAGGAATTGTCGTAGCATCCCTAATTGGAAATATCATAAAATATGGAACGGGAGGGGCGTTAGGTTATTTTTTAACAGCCTTAGTATTTGTTGTGGCCTTATTTTTAGTAAAGCCTGTTTATAACGAAAAAGAAAGAAACGAAAAAATTAAAATTGGAAAACATTTATTTATTTCCATTTTAATCATACAAATGGTAAAATTAGCTATGGCAGGATTTACACTTTATGATGTATTATCAGGAATTACCATTGCCATTATAGGATTAGTATTTTACAAAATATTTGTTAATTCAACAGTTGTTTTGCAAGAATTTTGGACTAGAAGAGCTTTTACCATTGAAGAATTAATTGGAGCTAGTTTGATTTTAGCTATTAGCGTAGGAGCCTTTGGCAATTTAAGCCTATTTGGATTTGGAATTAGAAATATTTTAAGTATTTTAATTGTTATGATATTAGGATGGAAAAATGGTATTTTAGTAGGAACCACAACAGGAGTAACCATTGGTGTAACTATTGGTGTTATTACAGGTTCTGAACCAATTATGATAGCTGCTTATGCAATTTCTGGAATGATGGCAGGTATTTTAAATCGTTTTGGGAAAATAGGGGTAGTAGTAGGATTTGCTTTAGGAAATGTATTATTAGCTTATGTTTCAAATGGTTATACCGTAGAATTAATTCATTTCAAAGAGATTTTAATTGCTTTTATCGGATTATTAGCTGTGCCAAAGAATTTGAAAATTGAGTTAGAAGAATTTATTGGAAACACGAAGCTTTTACCAGTAACGCCAGATAGGGCACTGAACAAAAGCAAAGAAGTAGCAGAAAATCTAAATCAAGTATCACAAGCCATTGGAGAAATGGCGATAACTTATAAACAAGCAGAAAAAGAATCTTATGATGCCAATAAGCAGATTTTTATGACAGAATTATTGAGCAATTTAGAACCATATCAAGATAATATGTTATATGAAGATATGGCAGAGGCAGAAGGAAAAATTGTAGATGAGATATTTAAGTTTTTATTGGACAAGCAGAAAATGGAAAGAGAAGATTTACTAGCCATTTTTGCGAAATGTAATAGTTATATTGTAGGATTTGAGGATAAGGAAATTAGTCAACGATTAGAAGATAATATAGCGCTTATCCTTCGCATGATAAATGTTTCTTATAAAGTTGCCAAAGCTGACTTTATCTGGAAAAAGAGAGTCGAAGAAAAACAAAAAAACATGGGAAAACAACTTGATAATGTATCAAAGGCAATTAGCAAAATGGCAAAAAGTATGGAAGAGGAGATAGAAAACGAGGGCGAATACGAAAAACAAAGAGCAGAGATTATGGAAATCCTAAAACAAAGAGCCATTCATGTGCAAGATATCGCTATCAAGAAAGAGGGAAGATATTTCTTAGAGGTGTATCAAAATGAAATTTTAGAAACGGCTAAAATTGAAACCATAGAAAAGATAGCAACCCAAGTTCTAAAAGAAAAAATTGTATTAAACGAAGAAACAACCATAGGAAAAAAATTAAATTTCTTATCAGCTGATAAATACGTGATGGCAATTGGAACAGGAGAGACAACAAAAAGTAAGAGTGAACTTTCTGGCGATAGCATACTAAATGTTAGGTTGAAAGATGGAAAATATTTGGTAGCCATTAGTGATGGAATGGGAACGGGAAATAAAGCAAGACAGAGTAGTGCAGGGGCATTAAGAATGTTAGAAAATTTATTATTATCTGGATTTGATAAAAATATTTCGTTAGAACTCATTAATACAGCACTTATTAACCAAAATACAGAAGTGTTTGCGACATTAGATATTGCAATTATAGACTTGTACGAAGGAACCATAGAGTTAATTAAAAGCGGTGCTTGTCCAACCTACATAAAGAATAACAAAAAGGTACAAATTATTAAATCCAATTCATTACCAACGGGTATGGTAGATGGTGGACAAATTCAGACATTTGATAAAGACATAACTTCAGGTGATATCATGCTTATGTGTTCTGACGGAATTTTAGATGCTAATATTGAATACAAAAATAAAGAATTGTGGATAAAATATTTGTTGGAGGATATCGAAACGACAAACACGAAAAAGATTGCAGATTTGGTTTTGAATGAAGCGATTGATAATACGTTTGGTAATGTTAAGGATGATATGAGTGTTATAGTTTGTAAATTTAAAGAAGGTGAGGCTTAGAGCCCACCTTCTATTTGTAATGTAATATGGTTGTATCTTATCCAATCCGCAATGATTTGCGGATTGAACTGAAACCCCTCTTCTAGGGGGACGGTCCAACCACATTTTGGACAACGAGTGGTTTTTAATCCAACTCGTGTTCTTGGGGAAAATTCGCAGCCACACCTTTCGTTGTGGCATTTGACTTCTCCAATTTGCATTGTTTTTACCTCCATGCAATCCACTTGGATTACTGAAACTGGTTGCCAAGTTACTATTTTATTATAATATATTTACATAAAAAAAGCAAATTAGGAAAAATTAGGATAAATTATTGAAACAAGCTCTAAATTATGATATAGTAAAAAAGTCAAAAAGGAGGCAAAAAAATGAGTAGAGGAACAAGATATGACGAACCAAAATTAAATTTAAAAAAAGTATTTGCAGTAATATTAGCATTTGTAGCATTTATTATGTGTATCTTTGTCATAAAAGGAATTTTGACCAAAGATAAAGAGCAAGGAAAAATAACGAGTAAAGATTATGTTGTTGTTTTTCAAAATAATAAATGGGGCGTTATCAATTCGAATGGAGAAATTGTAATAGACCCAAGTTATGAAGAAATGATAACCATTCCAAACAGCAAAAATGATGTTTTTTTGTGTGTATATGACGTAAATTATGAAACAGGAGAATATAAAACCAAAGTATTAAATAGTAAAAATCAAGAAATCTTAACACAATATGAGCAAATTGAAGCCATTGCCAACCAAGATGCAAACCATAATATGTGGTATGAAGAAAATGTATTAAAAGTAAAAAAAGATGGAAAATATGGGCTAATCAATTTAGTAGGAAAGCAATTAACAGAAGTGCAATATGATGAAATTAAAGCATTAGAAGAGATAAAAGGAGTATTAAAAGTAACGAAAGAGGGGAAAACAGGCATAATTGATAGCGAAGGGAAAGAAATTTTACCAATGCAATCTTTGGAGGTTACCAATTTAGGAAAAGAGAGCAAAGATGGGTTTATCGTAAAAAACCAAGAAGGAAAATATGGAATTGTTAACTATGCTAATGAGATTATCTTAGAAGCCAAATACGATGAAATTGTAAAAGTATATGGTAATGATATGTATGTTGTGAAACAAGCAGGAAAGCAAGTATTAGTAAAAAAAGATGGAACCGAAGTATTAAATAGTGGATATGATGAAATCAAAGAAATTTTAAAAAATGCAGAAAATGGAATCATTTATACAAAAGATGGAAAATACGGTGTCATGAAAACAACAGGGGAAGTTATCATTGCACCAGACTATGAAATGTTAAAAGAAGCAAAATCAGGATTATTAATGGCAAAACAAAATGGAAAATATGGTGTCATTGACATACAAAAAGTAAGTAAAGTACAACCAGTTTATCTATCTATCCATTATAATGAAAAGGCAGACTTATATATAGCAGAAAAAGAAGATTATACCAATGATATCCTTGATAATACTTTTGAAGTGCGTCAAACGGGAATTCTAATTGATATAGATGATGAAAAAGGATATCTAGCATTAAAACAGGGAGAAGATTATAAATATTATAACTTCAAATTTGAAGAAAAAAAGATTACAGAAATCCAAACAGCGAATATGCTATTTAAGAGCAAGAAAGATGGCAAATATGGATTTGTAGATAAAGAGGGAAAAGTGGTAGTAGATTACCAATACGATGACGTTACAGAGCAGAACCAGTATGGTTATGCAGGAATAAAAAAAGATGGCTTATGGGGAGCAATTGACAATAAAGGAAATGTTGTACAAGAGCCAACTTATAATTTAGAAGAATATTTAAAAATTGATTTTATTGGAAGATGGCATTTAGGAAAAGATATTAATATGAACTATTATAACCAACTTTAAACCGTCATTTCCTCAAACAAACTTGGAACCAGTGGGGAAAGAAAGGAAAAATAAATGGAACTAAAGACAAACTATCAATATACTTATTTCATTCATCCCTTTGTGATAAGAGATGGAAAATATGCAAATTATTTATTGAAACTATTAAAAGATAAGAATTGTAATTTGAAAATCTTTCAAAAAGAAAAAGATTTAAAAGTATATCGTTATTTTTTACCCAAGATGAGAGAATTCTTATTTTCTAGTTTTAGCTATGGAAGTAATAAACTAAAAAAGTTAGAAGAATTGCCAATTGAGACAAGAGTAGCATTGCTTGCTAAAAATCCTTGTAATATCTTTGAATATACTTTAAAAAAGGATATGCAAGGAAAAATAGAAAAAAGTAATGGTATCTTTTTTACGATACAAAAAATAGAGATTATATGTTTTTCAACGGGGATTTGTTTTTTAGCAATTAAAACAAATGTAGAAGAATATACTGACTTCAATAATGTATTAAACTTTAATTATAAATTTAGAGACATGAACAATGAGATGGCAAAGCTAGAAAGTTATGATAATATAAGAATTCAAACCGATAGTTTTGCAGATACAAAAACATTTCAGGAATTAATATATAGTATTACTGGTTCTAATGCAGAAGCAGCAAGGCTTAATATAGAAACAGAAAGATTTTTAACATATTCCTATGCTTGTGTAAATCAAGATGCTTGGAGCAGTAACAATAGTTTTGATGAAATAAAATATCAATTTATTAAATATGCTAATATTCTTCCAGCAGATAGTAGTAGAGATTATGAGTATGAAAAGATAGAAACCTTTTCTAAATGGAAATATGCAAAACTTGGTTTAACTAAATTAGGGATGACATTGTTTGCCTCTAGCAGTGATATGAGTAATTATACTATCTTACCAGAGGAGTATGAAAATCAATATTTTTACACTTATCTTTTTAATTTGTACAAAAAAATTTACTTAAAAAAGATAGAATTAGAAATGAAAGATAGCATTAAAGTAAAAAAGGCGAGAAAGAAATTTGTAGAATTTACAAAAAACTTATGGGTACAAGAAATTACAGAAGAAGAGACAGGGAGTTTGTTAAATGAAAAATTACACGAAGTATTTGAGTTAGATAAATTATATCATCAAGTGAAATATAAATATGATATCTTATACAAAGAATTAAATTTTGAAAAAGAAAGAAAAACAAGTATTATTTTAGCTGTAATATTAGGCGTTTCGCTGGTGTTAAATATCATAAACTTTCTGCAATTACAATCATAATTAGAGCCACAGGGGACGGACCTTTTTGGCACACATTTTTTTAGTCATTTGACTTTGCAAAAAAGAAAGAGGAAGCAAAAAATGAAGATTTGTTGTGGAACAGATATTATTGAAATAGAGAGAATAAGAAATAGTATAGAAGATGCAGCAATGGGAAAAGCTTTTATAGAAAGAGTATATACACCAAAAGAAATTGCTTATTGTGAAAGCAAAAAAATGCAAAAATATCAACACTATGCTGCTAGATTTGCAGCCAAAGAAGCCGCTTTTAAGGCGATTTCAGAGCAATTAGAAGATAAGTATTCTATTAGCTGGCAAGACATAGAAGTGATTAACGATGAACAGGGCAGACCTAGTTTGAATCTAATAGGAATTGATTTGAAAAATATAGAGGATATTGATTTGAGTATTTCGCATTGTAAAGAATATGCAGTAGCAAATGTAACATTGCTTAGAAAATAGAATTTTCCCACTGGTTACAGGTTTCATTGGGGAATTTAGGAGAGAAAGATGGAATTATTTGATAGTCATGCTCATTTAGATGATGAGAAATTTGATGAGGATAGAGAAATTTTAGTGGAAGAAATAAGAAAAGCTGGTATAACCAAACTAATATCAGCTGGATATAGTTTAGAAGGTTCTAGAAGAGGAAAAGAATTAGCCGAAAAGTATGATTTTATTTATACAACAGCAGGTATTTCTCCCAATGATATTCCACAAACACAAGAAGAATTGTGGATAATGTTAGAGGAAATTGAGACAATTGCTAAACAAAGTGGAAAAGTAGTGGCGATTGGAGAGATTGGACTAGACTATTATTGGAATGACGAAAATAAAGAATTGCAAAAACTAGCATTTGAGAAGCAAATTGAGATAGCAAATCGATTAGAATTACCAATTGTAATTCATGCAAGAGAAGCGGTTATGGATACTCTAGCAATATTGAAGCAAAGAGAAGTATTAAAAAAGGGGGTATTTCATTGTTGCCCCTTAAATCGTGAATTAGTGAAGGAAGCATTAAAATTAGGATTTTATATATCTTTTGCAGGACCAATAACTTTTAAGAATTCTAAAAATGCTAATGAAATAATTGAAATGGTGCCAAATGATAGAATGTTAATAGAAACAGATAGCCCTTATTTATCGCCAGAGCCTTTGCGCGGTAGAAGAAATGACCCTAGAAATGTGAGATTTGTGGCACAAAAGGTTGCAGAGGTAAAAGGAATGACTTTAGAAGAGACCGCAAAAATAACCTATCAAAATGCGGAGAGGTTATTTTGCTGAAATAGGTACAGTGCAACATTTTTATAGAAATGTCCCTTTTAGGGTCTGTCCCAGAAAGGGACTTATTTTAAATTTCTCAATGCTTCAATTCTATCTTCGATACTAGGATGAGTAGACCATAAACTAGAAGATTTCTTTTTTCCTTCTTTCGTATTACTTTTAAAGGGATTTACAATATACATATTAGCAGTAGCACTGTTAGCAGTAACTAATTGATTATCGTCAGCCTCTAATTTTTGAAGTGCTGAAATTAGACCATCAGGATTACGTGTAAATGCAATGGCTGTACTATCTGCTAAGAATTCTCTTTTTCGAGAAAGTGCTAATTGCATCAAAGAGCCGAAGATAGGAGATAAGATTAAAAAGATAAGTCCAACTAACATTAAGATGCCATTTCCTTTGTTGTCACTGTCTCTATCATTATCAAGTCTACCCCAAAATAAGGCACGAGAAAAGATATCCGAGAGCATAACAATAAAGCCAACCATAACAGAGACAATACAACTAAGGCGAATATCATAATTTTTAATATGACTTAGTTCATGAGCAATAACACCTTCTAATTCGTAATAATCTAATTTTTCAAGTAAGCCAGTCGTAACGCAAATAACAGCATTTTCTGGATTTCTTCCTGTGGCAAAAGCATTTGGCTGAGGGTCTTCAGTAACATAAAGTCTAGGTTTTGTGGATAAGCCAGAAGTAACCATTAGCGCATCTAAAATATTAACAATTTTTAAATCTTCTTCTTTGGTGGCAGGTCTTGCTCGGTTTAAAGATAATACAATTTTATCACTATAATAGTAAGAGCCCCAAGCAGAGGCAATAGAAAAAGTAAGAGCAAATACAACAGAGAAGGCTCCTAAGTCTAAAGCATAACAGATGTAATAGACGATTAAAGTGATAACCAGAATAAAAATTCCAATAATAATACCAGATTCTATTTTATTTTTTTTAATATTTTCAAACATTTTAAAGTCCTTTCTTATCTAAAAATAATTAAGTAAAAGGCTGGAAATTCATAGAATATCCAACCTTTATCATTATGAATTTGAACCAAAATCTACTTTTACATTCTTTCTAGCTTCATCACTTTCTGCTTTGAATAAATCACGTGAAGTAAAGTGAAACATTCCAGCGATGATGTTTGATGGAAATACTTGTAATTTTGTATTATACATGGTTACAGTGTCATTATAAAATTGTCTAGAAAAAGAAATTTTATTTTCGGTATTTCTTAATTCTTCAGACAAATCAGAAAAGTTTTGATTTGCTTTTAACTCTGGATAATTTTCAGAAACTGCCATGATGGTTTTTAAAGCAGTTGATAGTTGATTATCTAGGTTGGCTTTTTCTGAAATGCTTTGTGTATTAGCCCAAGAAGTTCTAAGTGCAGCGATTTTTTCAAACGTTTCCTTTTCATGGTTCATGTAACCTTTAACGGTTTCTACAAAATTAGGAATTAGGTCAAATCTTCTTTGTAATTGTACATCAATTTGGCTCCAAGCATTGTCAACTTTTACTTTAGCTTGCACTAGTCCATTATACATTCCAATAACGGCAATGATAAGAACAACGATAATAGCCAAAAGAACAAAAACGATTGTCATATGAATTCCTCCTTATCTTTACATATATTATATACAAAACTATCATAACATATTAAAAAAATTTATACAAGAAAAATTCAAAAATATTAAAAATTAATTAGAAAAAATAAAAACAGCAAAAAGGTAGTCATACTTTGGAAAAAACAACATATAATAAAATAAATAGCCAAAGAAAAAAACGGACAAAGTGCCGAAAAATCAACAAAAAAGCCAAAATTTGACAAAAAAAAATAAGAGTGATATACTAACGATGTTTCCAAAAGGAGGAATTAAAATTTATGAAAAAGCAAGAACAAGGGTCACTGTCAATCATGAAGATTATAGCTATTAGTATTATCTTAATTCTCATTTCAGGAATTGGGGTTATGGCAGTAAATACTAATTTAAGTGATATCAAAATAATGCTTCAAAATGGATATGAAATGACAGTTTTAACTTCAAAAACAAAAGTATCAGAAATTTTAGAAGAAAATAACATTATTTTAACAGAGAATCAAAAAACCATACCGGATTTAGACAGTGAAGTATCAGCAGGAGAAAGTATTAAAATAACAGATAAATCGTATCAAGAGGTGCAAATTGCAAAAATATCAGAAGAAGGTGTGCAAACCTCTTTAAATCAATTGTTAGAAAATTACGCACCAATTACAGAAAAAATTATAGTAGAGCAAGTAGTAATACCTTATGAAACGATAACTAAAAATGCTACGGAAGGAACAGATACGACTAACCGTGTAATACAAGAAGGAAAAGACGGAATGAAAGAAGTAACTTACAAAGTGAAATATCAAAATGAAGTGGAAATTGAAAAAATCGTATTATCAGAAGTAGTTGTTAAAGAACCAGTAAACAAAATTGTGCAAGTACAGAAAAAACAAACTTCAAGAAGTTCAACACTACCTAGAACAACAAGCAATGTAGGGGCATCAACAGGAGGAGCCACGTATAAAGTAACAGCTTATTGTCCATGTGCTAAATGTTGTGGAAAAGCAAGTGGAAGAACTGCATCAGGAACCAAAGCGACAGCAGGAAGAACCGTAGCAGCATCTAGTAAATTTGCCTTTGGAACGAAGTTGAATATTGGCGGAAATACCTATACCGTAGAAGATAGAGGTGGAGCTATTAACGGAAATCGAATTGATATTTTCGTAAATACCCATGCAGAAGCTTTACAATGGGGTGTTAGATATTTAACAGTAAATGTAGCAAATTAAAAATGAAGATAGAGATAGTAAGGGAATGTGAAAACACGAACTTGCTATTTTTTTATTTTTATTGTAGAATAATAGTCAAATATGGAAGCAAATAAAAAGAAAGGAAGCGAAAATGAAACTAATTTCATGGAATGTAAATGGAATAAGAGCATGTGTGAATAAAGGATTTAAAGAATTTTTTGAAGAAATACAAGCCGACATTTTTTGTATCCAAGAAACAAAATGTCAACCAGAGCAAATCGATTTAGTATTGGAGGGGTACACAAGTTATTGGAATAGTGCTGAGAAAAAAGGTTATTCAGGAACGGCGATTTTTACCAAAAAAAAGCCAATCGCAGTAACCTATGGAATTGGAAAAGAAGAGCATGACAAAGAAGGAAGAATTATCACCTTAGAATTTAAAGATTTTTATCTAGTCAATAACTATACACCGAATTCAAAGAGAGAATTAGAAAGACTAGAATATAGGCAGATTTGGGAAGATGAAATTAGGAAATACCTATTAAAATTAAACAAAACAAAACCAGTCATTATGTGTGGAGACTTAAATGTAGCCCATCAAGAAATTGACCTGAAAAATCCTAAAACCAATCGAAGAAATGCAGGATTTACAGACGAAGAAAGAGAAAAAATGACACAACTATTGAAAGCAGGTTTCACAGACAGCTTCCGTTATCTATATCCCGAAAAAGAAGGGGCTTATAGTTGGTGGTCTTATATGGGAAAAGCCAGAGAAAAAAATGTAGGATGGAGAATTGACTACTTTATTGTATCGAATGATATTCAAAAGCAAATAAAAGAAGCAGCTATCTATCCTGAAATCTTGGGAAGTGACCATTGCCCAGTTGGCATTGAAATTAATTTTGAGTAAAAAGGGACTTTCTGGGACAGTCCCAAAAGTGGACAAAAAGGAGTAGAGAGAAATGGATGAAATAAAGAATAAAGGGAAAAAATGGCTATATTGGTTTTTGCTTGGTGTTGCTATTATAGTAGTTTATAAGGCATTAGACAATTTTGGTGACGTGATGGGTGTTTTTGCTAAGTTTTTTGAGATTATAACACCGTTTTTAGTGGGAATTTTTATTAGTTATTTATTGTATATGCCATGTAGGAAAATGGAACAAGCTTTTATAAAGTCGAAGGTAAAGTGGATTGCTAAAAAAGCTAAACCATTGGGGATTTTGACGGTATATCTTATTATTGTATTATTGTTAGTGATATTGGTTAATTTTATACTTCCTGTGGTGCTTGAAAGTGTAATGGATTTGGTTAATAATATACAACATTATTATGAAATGGCAATTTTTAATTATAATCAGCTACCAGAGGATGATATTTTAAAAAGTGATATTGTAAATGATGCGATAAAAAATGTTCAAAATTTGGATATTAAACAATATTTTCAATTAGAAAAGATATTGGCTTATGTGATGAGTGCTATTGATGCGGTAACTGGAATTTTTGACATATTTGTGGCAGTAATTGTGTCGGTTTATATTTTGGCAGAAAGAGTGGAAATATTAGCAACGATAAAGAGGTTAGCAGAGGCTATTTTTAAAGAGAAAACGTATAAAAATATAGGA
Source organism: uncultured Clostridium sp. (assembly GCA_947573965.1). Classification (GTDB taxonomy): domain Bacteria; phylum Bacillota; class Clostridia; order TANB77; family CAG-508; genus CAG-269. The sequence goes on along the minus strand of CANPHV010000004.1, from coordinate 10,147 downwards.
AAGTATTTTAACAATTCAAACGAGATATTTTTTAAATTTATTGCTAGTCAATTTTTAGATGCTGTTATTGTAGGTATCATGGTAACGATTGCTATGAGCATTATGGGAATTAAGTTTGCACCATTGCTTGGTTTCTTGATTGGATTGTTTAATATGATACCTTATATAGGTGCTATTATTGCAGTGGCAGTTTCTGCTATTATAACGCTGATAACAGGTGGGTTATCACAAGCCATTTGGATGCTAATTGTAGTAATTATTTTGCAACAAATTGATGCGAATATTATTAATCCTAAAATTATTGGTCAGTCTTTAAAAATTAGTCCTTTGTTAGTTATTTTTGCAATTACTGTGGGAGGTGCTTATTTTGGCATACTAGGTATGTTCTTGGCTGTGCCAGTGATTGCGGTAGTTCGAATTTTAATTGAAGATTATATTGATTATAAGATAACCATGAAAAAAGTAGAAAGAAGGGAAGAAAAATGTTAAAAAAATATGTATTAGTATTTATTATATCTATGATACCATTAATTGAATTAAGAGGTGCTATTCCCGTTGGACTAAGTCAATTGTGGGGAGCAGAACTTCCGATTATTCCTTTGTATATTGTGTGTATTATTGGAAATATGCTACCGGTACCTGCTATCTTTTTCTTTGCTAGAAAAGTTTTGGAATGGGGGGCTGATAAAAAGATAATTGGGAAATTTTTTACTTTTTGCTTAGAAAAAGGAGAAAAAGGTGGCAAAAAGTTACAAGAAAAAGCAGGTCGTGGACTTTATTTAGCTTTATTTCTTTTTGTAGGAATTCCACTTCCTGGTACAGGGGCTTGGACAGGAACGTTAGCAGCTAGTTTTTTAGATATGGATTTTAAGAAAAGTACCATTGCTATTATGGCTGGTGTCGTACTAGCTGGTATTATTATGGGACTAGCTTCTGCAGGTGTGTTTGGTGCAATCGGTGCAGTGTTTCATTAAGAAAAAATGTCGAAAATTGCGATGGAAAATGATTGCAATTTTTGACATTTTATGCTTTAATAGAGATATGCAATTTGTTTTGGATATTGCATAAAAAATAAATTTTATCTAAATTGTTTTAAAAATTTTTATTTTAGTAGTATGTTAAAATCGGTAAAGTTTCCAACCAAAAAAGTATTTATAAAGTATTTATCACGAAATTTTTATCTTGTTCTATCAGTTCAAAAGTTTTAAAATCGATATTCAATTCAAAAAACAAATTAATGTAAAATTTTACAGAAAAGTTCTTGTCAAAAACGGATTTTTCGTGTAAAATGGAAAGGAAGAAAGAGGGAGCAAAACAAAATAGAGCAGTGGATGCAGTTTATCAGTCAAACCAATCCAAAGGGGGTAGAATTGGCGATGAAGCAGAACAAAGAAATAAAAAAGGCGAATGACGAGTATGAATATTTGACAGGGGAAGCAGCAGAAAGAAGACTTGCTTTCTTAAGAGATAAGGCAATTCGAGATGAAAAGAGTATTAGAGAAGGTGCGATGGAAGAGGGAGAAGCAAAGGGTAGAAAAGAAGGCGAAAGAAAAAAACAAATTGAAATTGCTAAAAGGTTACTAAAATTAGGAATTGATATAGAGGACATTGAGAAAGCAACAGAATTAACGAAAGAAGAAATAGAAAATCTCAAATAAAATTCAAAACACAGGAAACCGAAAAAATAAGTGTTAGTAAAATACTAATGCTTATTTTTGCATTTGAAAATAAAGTTGCGAAACCCTTGACAGCCGTAGGAAAAATATGGTAAAATAAAGAATGATTTTTATTTCAAACCGTTAAAAATTAAAAAAAGAGGAATCAAACTGGGGTGCCTCTAAGGAAAAGCCGAATTGAAGAGAGCAGACAAATCGGACTTCTTAGACAAAGGAACTTAAAGTGAGAGAAGGACTTTTTTTAATTCTATAAATTTATCATCTGCTTTTAATAATTTTAAGGAGTGATTTTTTTGAAAATCAAAGAAGTAAATTACGAGAAAGCATCTCGTAAGGATTTCGCAAAAGTTGGCGATTATATCGAAATGCCGAACCTAATCAAAGTACAAAAAGATTCTTATGACTGGTTTGTAGAAGAAGGATTAGGAGAAGTACTAAAAGATATTTCACCAATAGAAGACTACTCAGGAAACTTAGTTCTTGAATTTTTCGATTATTACATGGAAGACAAAACAAAATACACAGTAGAAGAAGCCAAAGAAAGAGACGCAACATACTCTACTAGATTACACGTAAAAGTTAGATTAATCAACCGTGAAACGGGAGAAATTAAAGAGCAAGAAATCTACTTAGGAGACTTTCCATTAATGACCAATAGTGGAACCTTTGTAATCAATGGAGCAGAGAGAGTTGTAGTCAGCCAATTAGTGCGTTCACCAGGATGCTACTATGGAGAAGAATTTGATACTAAAACAGGAAAGAGAACTTATAATTCAACAGTAATGCCACTTCGTGGAGCATGGTTAGAATATGAAACCGATGGAAACGATATTTTCTATGTGCGTGTTGACAGAACCAGAAAAGTGCCTGTAACTACTTTATTAAGAGCAATTGGCGTTATTTCAGATGACCAAATTAGAGAATTATTTGGTGATGAAGAAATGATAACAGCAACCATTGCAAAAGACACGATTAAAGACCAAGACGAAGCATTGATTGAAATTTATAAAAAACTAAGACCAGGGGAACTTCCAACTGTTGATGCAGCAAGAAACTTATTCAATGGATTGTTCTATGATAATAAGAGATATGATTTAGCCAAAGTAGGAAGATATAAATTCAACCAAAAATTAGGCTTAGCAGGAAGAATTAAAGACAAAGTTTCAGCAAATGATATTGTAGATAGTGAAACAGGAGAAGTTTTAGTACAAGCTGGAGAAATGATAGAAGAAGAAACAGCAGAAGCAATTCAAAATGCAGGAATCAACATAGTAGATATTATGGTGGGAGACAGAAAAATAAGAATTATTGGAAATAGCACCGTAAACATTCATAAAGTATTGCCAACAGTAGATTTAAGCAAATTGCATTTCAAAGAATTAGTCAACTACAATGTACTAAAAAACATAATGGACAATACCGAAGAAAAAGATTTAGTAAAAACAATTGAAGAAAGAATGGATGAATTAGTACCAAAAACAATCACAACAGAAGATATGATTGCTTCTATCAATTTCTTACTAAATCTATCACATGGGGTAGGAAAAGTAGATGATATCGACCACTTAGCAAATCGTAGAATTCGTCAAGTAGGAGAATTATTACAAAACCAATTTAGAATTGGTTTAACAAGATTAGAAAGAGTAGTTCGTGAGAGAATGACAATTCAAGACTTAGACGTTGTAACACCACAAACATTAATTAACACCAAGCCAATTACGTCATCTATTCGTGAATTCTTTGGAAGTTCACAATTATCACAATTCATGGACCAAACGAACCCATTATCAGAATTAACGCATAAAAGAAGAATATCAGCTTTAGGACCTGGTGGATTAACCAGAGAAAGAGCAGGATTTGAGGTACGTGATGTTCATTATACTCACTATGGTAGATTATGTCCAATCGAGTCACCAGAAGGACCAAACATTGGATTAATTTCAGCCCTTTCTTCTTTTGCAAGTATCAACGAATATGGATTTATTGAAACACCATATCGTAAGATTGACCCAGAAACACACAAATTAACGGACATTGTAGAATATATGAGTGCTGATGTTGAAGATAATTATATTATTGCACAAGCATCTGAACCAGTGGACAAAAATGGAAAATTTGTAAATGAGAGAATCAGAGTTAGATTTAAAAACGAAGTTATCGAGGTTGACCGTGACAAAGTTCAATATGTAGACGTTTCACCAAAACAATTAGTATCCATTGCAGCAGCCATGATACCTTTCTTAGAGCATGACGACGCAAAAAGAGCGCTAATGGGTGCTAACATGCAACGTCAAGCAGTACCATTAATGATTACCGAAAGCCCAATTGTAGGAACAGGAATTGAATACAGAGCAGCAAAAGACTCAGGAATTTTAGTATTAGCAGAAGAAGATGGTGTAATTGAAAAAGTAACAGGAGATAGTATTACCGTAAAATATGATAGCAAAAAGACAATTACCCATAAACTACGTAAATTCAAGAGAACCAATGGTGGTACTTGTATCAACCAAAAACCAATTGTAAAAGTGGGAGAAAGAGTAAAAGCAGGAGATGCCATTGCGGATGGACCATCAACTTCAAATGGAGAAATGGCACTTGGTAAAAACGTATTAGTAGCTTTCTCAACTTGGGAAGGATACAACTACGAAGACGCAATTCTAATCAATGAAAAATTGGTAAAAGAAGACGTATTTACTTCTATCCACATTGAAGAATATGACTGTGAATGTCGTGATACTAAATTAGGAGCCGAAGAAATTACACGTGATATTCCAAACATTGGTGATGATTCCTTAAAAGACTTAGATGAAAATGGAATTATTAGAATTGGTGCAGAAGTAAGACCAGGAGATATTTTAGTAGGAAAAGTTACACCAAAAGGAGAAACCGAATTAACAGCAGAAGAAAGACTACTTAGAGCTATCTTTGGAGAAAAAGCAAGAGAAGTAAGAGATACTTCTTTAAGAGTACCACATGGAGAAGCAGGAACAATTGTAGACGTGAAAATCTTTACAAGGGACAATTCAGATGAATTAGGGCCTGGCGTAAATCAAATTATTCGATGCTATATCGCAACCAAAAGAAAGATATCAGTAGGAGATAAAATGGCAGGACGTCATGGTAACAAAGGTGTTATTTCAAGAGTATTGCCAGAAGAAGATATGCCATTTATGCCAGATGGTACCCCAATTGACATTTTATTGAACCCATTAGGTGTGCCTTCTCGTATGAACTTAGGGCAAGTATTAGAGGTTCACTTAGGAGGTGCGGCAAAAGCTTTAGGATGGAAAATTGCAACACCAGTATTTGATGGTGCAACACAAAATGACGTAGAGGAATTATTGAAAGAAGCAGGTATGAGCAAAGATGGAAAAACCGTTCTTTATGATGGAAGAACTGGTGACCCATTTGATAAGCCAATTACAGTTGGTGTTATGTACATGTTAAAACTTCACCACTTAGTAGATGATAAAATCCATGCTCGTTCAACAGGACCATACTCATTGGTAACACAACAACCACTAGGAGGTAAAGCACAATTTGGTGGACAACGTTTTGGAGAGATGGAAGTTTGGGCACTAGAGGCTTATGGTGCATCTTATACATTACAAGAAATGTTAACTGTTAAATCAGACGATATCGTAGGAAGAGTAAAAACCTATGAAGCAATTGTAAAAGGAGAAAATGTGCCAGAACCAGGTGTTCCAGAAAGTTTCAAGGTTTTAGTCAAAGAACTACAATCACTAGGGCTAGATGTTCGTCTATATTCAGAGGATAATCAAGAACTTGAATTAAAAGAAAATATTGATGAAGGAATTGAGTATGACCCTACGAGAGAAAGAAAATTGTTGTCAGAAGATGAAATTATTGAAGACGGAGACTTAGATGGTTACAGTGAAGAATTAGAAGATGATATGCTTTTAGAAGATGTTTCTGATGAGGTAGCAGATGACAGTGATGAACTATTTGAGGAACTAGGCGATGAAGATGATGAATTGCTTTTTGACAATGATTTAGCCAATGATAACCTAGATAATGATGAAGATATTATAGAATAAATTATTTAACTAAATAAATTTCAAAAAGATGAGAAGCGACCAGAAGGAATTGTTCGAGCAGTGGAAAGACTTTGAAATCTGTTTTGAAATTAAGTTAGCTGTGCGAAGCGGTGCGAGCTACAGTTAACTTATGCAATCGAGAGAAACGAGATTGTATACTTTAAAACCATTGGAAGATGTGTCCCTTTTGCACAAAAATGTGCAAAAGGAAACGTCCCCAAAGAACATGGGAGGAAAAAGAGTGGACGAATTAGATATTTTTAATAAGTTAAAAATAGGAGTGGCATCTGATGAGAAAGTAAGAGAGTGGTCAAAGGGTGAGGTTAAGAAGCCAGAAACGATTAATTATAGAACGTTAAAACCAGAAAAGGATGGTTTGTTCTGTGAGAAAATATTTGGACCAACGAAGGACTGGGAATGTCACTGTGGTAAGTATAAAAGAGTTAGATATAAGGGAATCGTGTGTGACCGCTGTGGGGTTGAGGTAACAAAGGCTAAGGTTAGACGTGAAAGAATGGGACATATAGAACTGGCCGCACCAGTAGCACATATTTGGTATTTTAAAGGAATTCCTAGCAGAATTGCTTTAATGTTAGATATTTCACCAAGAAATTTAGAGAAAATTATTTATTTTGCTTCTTATGTGGTAATTGACAAAGGTACTTCTAATTTAGAAAAGTGCCAAGTTTTAAATGAAAAAGAATATCATGAAGCAGAAGAACAATATGGCAGGGGTTCTTTTAAAGCAAGAATGGGAGCAGAGGCTTTAAAGGAATTATTGCAACAAATTGACTTAGATGTGTTATCAGCAGAGATTAGAAAAGAATTAGAGACAGCGAGTGAACAAAAAAGAGTAAAATTAGTGAAAAGATTGGATACTGTTGAGGCATTTAGAATTTCTGGTAATCGACCAGAATGGATGATTATGCAAGTAGTACCAGTTATTCCACCAGAATTAAGACCAATGGTACAATTAGATGGTGGTAGATTTGCTACTTCTGATTTAAATGATTTATATAGAAGAGTAATCAACAGAAATAATCGTTTAAAAAGATTACTAGAATTAGGAGCACCAGAAATCATTGTTAGAAATGAAAAGAGAATGCTTCAAGAATCAGTGGATGCCTTGATTGATAATGGAAGAAGAGGAAGACCAGTAACGGGTGCTGGAAATAGACCATTAAAATCATTATCTGATATGTTAAAAGGAAAGCAAGGTCGTTTCCGTCAAAACTTACTTGGAAAGCGTGTTGACTATTCTGGACGTTCTGTTATCGTAGTTGGACCAGAACTAAACATTTATCAATGTGGACTTCCAAAAGAAATGGCAGTAGAGTTGTTCAAACCATTTGTTATGAGAGAATTGGTAGGAAGAGGTATTGCTCAAAATATTAAAAATGCGAAAAGAATGGTAGAAAGACTAAGACCAGAAGTATGGGGGATTTTAGAAGAAGTTATTAAAGACCATCCAGTTATGCTAAACCGTGCTCCGACATTACATAGACTAGGAATTCAAAGTTTTGAGCCAGTATTAGTAGAAGGAAGAGCCATTAAACTTCACCCATTAGTTTGTGAGGCGTTCAATGCTGACTTTGACGGTGACCAAATGGCGGTGCATTTACCATTATCACCAGAAGCACAAGCAGAATCAAGATATTTAATGCTATCAACCAATAACTTGCTAAAACCACAAGATGGTAAGCCAGTTGCAGTACCTAGACTAGACATGATTTTAGGAGCTTACTACTTAACCATGGTATTAGATGGTGAAAAAGGAGAAGGAAAATACTTCAAAGACCCAGAAGAAGCGATTATGGCTTTCGAAAATCATGAGGTAGGAATTCATGCTAAAATCTTTGTTAGAATTACCAAAGAAATTAAGGGAGAAAAGAAAACGAAGAAAATTGAAACCAGTGTTGGTAGAATTATCTTTAACAAGGGAATTCCACAAGATTTAGGATTTATTGATAGAAAGAAAGACCCATTCCAATATGAAATTGATTTTCCAGTTATGAAGAAATCAATGGGAACCATTATCGAAAGTGTTATCAGAACCCATGGATTATCAGAATCAGCAGAAGTTATTGACTACATTAAAGCATTAGGCTTTAAATATTCAACCTTAGCAGGAATAACTTTCTCAATGGATGATGTACAAGTGCCAGCGAAAAAGAAAGACTTGCTAAAAGAATCAGATACAAAAGTAGAGACAATTCGAAAACAATATGCAAGAGGTTTAATTACCGATGAGGAAAGATATAATGCCGTTATTAATGTATGGGAAAATACAACTAAAGAAGTAAGTTCTGCAATGGAAGAGAACTTTGATGAGTTAAACCCTATTTATATGATGGTAAAATCTGGAGCCCGTGGTAACATGAACCAATTAAGACAAATTGCAGGTATTCGTGGACTTATGGCAAGTACAACAGGTAAAGCTGTTGAAATTCCGATTAAATCATCTTTTGCCGAAGGGTTAGATGCTTTAGAGTATTTCATTTCAGCCCATGGTGCTCGTAAAGGTCTTTCTGATACAGCGCTTAGAACAGCTGACTCAGGATACTTAACAAGAAGATTAGTAGACGTTTCACAAGATATTATCGTAAGAGAACATGATTGTGGAACCGAAGATGGAATTCTTATTTATGACATTAAGGATGGAAATCAAATTATCGAGAAAATGCAAGAAAGATTATTAGGAAGATTTAGCATAGAAGACGTATTCCATCCAGAAACAAAGGAATTAATTGTAGATAAAGATACGATGATTACAGAAAGTGTGGCAGAAGAAATTATAAAAGCAGGAATTGAAAAATTAAAAGTACGTTCTGTATTAGGATGTCGTTCAAAACATGGTGTATGCCAAAAATGTTATGGTATGGGACTAGCAAGACGTGACTTAGTATCCATTGGAGAAGCGATTGGTATTATCGCTGCACAATCTATTGGTGAGCCGGGTACACAGCTTACCATGAGAACTATCCACTCTGGTGGTGTTGCTGGTGTTGCCGATATTACACAAGGTCTTCCTAGGGTTGAGGAATTGTTCGAAGCTAGAAAACCAAAAGGACTAGCGATTATTACTGAAATTGATGGTAAAGTAAAAATTAAAGAAACCAAGAAGAGAAAAGAAGTAGTAGTAACTTCAAAAGACGATTCAAGAACATATACGATTCCATTTGGTTCTAAGATGAAGGTAAGAGATGGCGATTTAGTAGAAGCGGGAGAAGCCTTAATCGAAGGTTCTATTAACCCAAGCGAAATCTTAGAAATCAAAGGACCAGAAGGTGTGTATGAATACTTAATTTCAGAAGTACAAAAAGTATATCGTAATCAAGGTGTTGATATCAATGATAAACATATCGAAGTAATTGGTAGACAAATGCTTAAGAAAGTTAGAGTGGAAGATAATGCTGATACGGATATGTTCCCAGGTTCTTTAATTGATATGTATGAATTTGAAGATAAAAACAATGAAGTAATTGCAGAAGGAAAACGCCCAGCAACTGGTAAGAGAGTATTGCTTGGTATTACGAAAGCTTCTCTTGCAACAGATAGCTTCTTGTCAGCAGCTTCTTTCCAAGAGACAACAAGAGTTCTTACAGAAGCGGCAGTAAAAGGAAAGACAGATGATTTAGTGGGATTAAAAGAAAATGTTATCATTGGTAAGTTAATTCCAGCTGGTACAGGTATGCAAAAATATCAAAATATTCATATTAGTACAGAGAATGAGCCAAAAGAGGAAGAAGATACAACAGTGACAGAAGTAGTAGAAGAGACTATGGCGGAAGAAGAAACAGAGGAGTAAAAGAGAAGGTGAAAAATCGCAAATGAAAAAGAAAAGTATTAGTTTAATAGCAATTATATTAATAATGATTGTCATAGTAATAATAGTAGCTGTTTGTCTAAAAATAAGAACAAAGGCAGAAGAATCTCAAGAGGAAAATGTGGCACAAGAAGAGGAACAAGAAGAGTATAGCTTAATTGATATGGAAAATACCGAAAATGTTGAAATACTAGAAGAAAATGTGAAAGAAAATAATTCAAAAGCTCTTTTAGAGGAGAAAACATTATTGGGAATGAGAATATTTAATATTCGATTAGTAGCAGAAAATGGAATGACAACATTTACAGCAGATGTAGAAAATACAAGCGAGACAGATTTTTCAGAAAGAATGATTGAAATTGTATTTAAAAATCAAGATGGAAGTGAATATGCAAGATTACCAGGATATTTGCCAGATATCAAAAGTGGTGAGTCAAACCAAATTGATGCTAGTACAACAGCAGACATGTCGAATGCTTATGATTTTATAATTGAATAATAAAAACAAGATAGAATACTAGGGGAATAAGCTTAGTATTCTTTTTTTGAATTATGTAATTAAGTTGTTACATAAATTTAATTTTTTT
>CANPHV010000003.1 GCA_947573965.1 uncultured Clostridium sp. | reverse complement strand
CATCGAAGAAATTGAAAAAGCAGGATTAGCACCATATTATACAGACCATGGAGTAGACGTATATCCATCTTCAGCAGCAGGAGTACCATTTACAGCATCCTATATTGCATGTAAAGGAGACCCAATCGCTAATTTACAAGAAGACTTAGCAGCAGAACAAAAAGCCAGAGCAACCTATGAAAAACTAATCGACCTTTGTCGTGACAATCCAGACGTATTAGATCCATTAAGATATTTACGTGAAAGAGAAGTCGTTCACTTCCAAAGATTTGGAGAAGCACTTCGTGGAGTACAAGACAAACTAGCAGAGAAAAAGTTTTACATGAATGACATGATGAAAACATGCGAATAATAAAAAAATAAGACAAATACGATTTTTAAGAGCCAGGCTTAAGCTTAGGCTCTTTTATAGCATAATAACAAATATAAAAAATATACATAAACTATATAAAACAAGAAGACAAGGAGGAAAATTTATGTTTTTTATCAACTCAAATGACAATGCAAAAATAGCAGTATATGAATTAAATCCAAATGCCGAAAAAACAATAGTATTAGTACATGGATGGCCTTTATCACATAAGATGTTTGAATATCAAATACCAATACTATTAAAGGAAAACTATAGAATTATTACAATAGACTTAAGAGGATTTGGGAATTCAGAAGTAACTGATACTGGATACAGTTATAACCAATTTGCAACAGATTTATACTGTGTTATCTATGCGTTAAATCTATGGAAATTCGACTTACTAGGCTTTTCAATGGGGGGAGCGATAGTTACAAGATATATGAAATTATACCATGGATATGGGGTAAGAAAACTATGCTTATTAGATGCTGCTGTCCCATCATACTGTAAATCATATGCTAACCCCTATGGTCAAACAATAGAAGATACTAACAAGCTAATTAAACTGGGATTAAATGATAGACCATCACTCAACCAATATTTTGGAAGCATATTCTTTTATAAAGAACAATCAAAACCTTTTCAACAGTGGTTTCAAAATTTAAATAATAGTGCCTCTGGATTAGGAGAAATGAATTCTTTAATAGCTTTAAGAGATGAAAATGTATTGGACGATTTAAAATATATTCAAGTACCAACAGGTATTTTTCATGGAAAAGAAGATAAAATATGCCCATTTGGAATGGCAGGAATAATGAAGCAAAATATAAGAAATGCTAAATTATATCCTTTTGAAAAAGCAGGGCATGGGGCTTTTTATGAAGTTAAGGATGATCTGAATAAAGCGTTAATACAATTTTTAACCCCTTATACAAATATTTGACAAACATTTTCTAAGCGATCCATAATCGCAATACCTAGACCTTGTTTCTTAACACCTTCTATTAAAATCATATCAGGAGAAAAAGCATCAGCTTTTCGCAAAGAAGAAAAAAGCTTTTTCGAATAATCCTCTAAATCATCCTTAGAAGCAATAACAATGGTCTGTTTGGTAGAATAATAAGGTAGATTTTCTTTGCAACATAAAATAACAGGATTTATATATTTTTTTGAAATTTCTACCATTTTTTCTACCATTTTGTGATTATCTTCATCATATACTAAAGAGCAAGAAGCATTTAACTGATAGTGATTCATCGTAGAACTTGGCAAAATAATAGAATTAGCCTCTTCTAGTACTACATTACCAGCCACCATTTCGATTTGTTCAGGTGTAATCGAACCAGGTCTTAAAATGTGGGGGATGCCATCCATAACTCTAACAATGGTTGATTCCATGCCAATTGTACTTTCACCACCATCTATGGCAAAGTCTAAACAAGTAGAAAATTCATCAATAACATCTTTTAAATTTGTTCCACTTAGTTCTCCTGAAATATTAGCACTAGGAGCAGCAATAGGAACACCTGCCAGTTGGACTAATTTTCTAGCAATATTGCCACTTGGCATACGAACACCAACAAAATCAGAGTTAGCAGTCACAATAGAAGGAACAATACTTTTTTTCTTTAAAATGATGGTAAAAGGGCCAGGAAAAAAAGCTTCCATTAATTTGTATTCAAGAGGAGAAATATCCTGTGCGATTTTTTCAATCATTTCAATATCACTAACTAGAAGATTAATCGGATTTTTTCTACTTCTTTTTTTGGCTACATAAATTTTTTCGACGGCTTTTTCATCTAAACCATTACTACCAATTCCATATACTGTTTCGGTAGGGAATAGGCATAGTTTACCATTTTTGATACCTTTTGCTATTTCTTTTAATTTATTTTCATTCATTTCATTTTTGATATCTAAAATTTCCATAAAAATCTCCAATCTATTTACTATTATACAACGATTAGAAGCAGATTGCAAATTTTGAGGAATATTGTTATAATGGCAATATAAAAGAAAAAACAAGCAACTTGTACTTATAAGAAAGGGGACTAGAAAGTGAAGCAAGAAATTAAACAAAAATTATTAGAATTAGCAGACGAAAATTATAAAGAATTTCATTCAGGACTATGTCCAGGTACAGAAAATATCATAGGGGTGCGAGTTCCCGTTTTAAGAAATTATGCCAAAGAACTAGCAAAACAACAAAAAATAGAGGAACTGTTACCTCAAATAGATGACCAATATTATGAAGAAATCATGTTACAAGGCATGTTAATAGGACTAGAAAAAGAAGAAATCGCAAACATACAAAAGCAAATTGAAAACTTTGTACCTAAAATTAACAACTGGGCTATTTGTGACGTCTTTTGCGCAGGGCTAAAAATCACGAAAAAATACCCAAAAGAAATGTGGAACTTTCTACAAAATTATGTTGTATCCGAAAAAGAATTTGAAATCCGATTTGCCATGGTAATGATTTTAGATTTTTATATAGAAGAAGCATATTTAAAAGAAATATTTAAGATATGGGACCGTATTTCAAGCCAAGCCTATTATGTACAAATGGCTATTGCTTGGGGCATTTCCATCTGCTTGATTAAATTTTATGAGGAAACAATAGTGTACTTGAAAACGGCTAACTTAGACAAATTCACCTATAATAAGGCATTACAAAAAGCTATCGAATCGTATCGAATAACAGAAGAACAAAAACAAGAACTTCGAAAAATGAAAAAATAATGTTAAAATTTTATGAAATTGGTTTCCGAAAAGAGACTTTTGTGATATAGTAAGCGAAGAAAGGAATGAGAAAAATGGAAGAAGAAGTAAAAAAAGAAAAAAAACAACCAAAAAGAATGGCAAAAGGAGAGGTAGAAAAAAAGAAAAAGATAATCATAAGAACCTTTTTTACTATAGTAACCCTTATGATATTAGGATTTGTGCTACTAATTGCCAATGATTTTATCATATTAGATAAAAACAAAAAAACAAATTTAGTCATCAATAACAAAAATATCACAGCTAATTTGAAAAATGACGTTTTGATAGAAGATAATATGATTTATCTTTCCAAAGCAGATATAGCAAACTTTTTTGATAAATACATTGAAAAAGATGAAAAGACAAATCAAATCATAACTACTTATGATAAAAAGATTGCAACCATTGGGTTTGAAGAAAATGTAATTACCATAAATGGTTCCGAAAAAAATATTTATGGACATGCCATAAAAAAAGACGAGATAGAATATTTACCAATATCAGAAATGAAAGACGTTTATGATATCGAAATTCAAAATATAGAAGAAAGTAAAGTAGTAACAATGGATTCTTTAGATAAAGAACAAAAAAGAGCAATTGTTTCTAGTGATTTACCAGTAAAATCTTCTATGAATTTCATTGCTAAAACCGTTGACAGAGTAAAAAAAGGAGAAAGCGTTATCGTTATTTCTTCTGATAAAGGATATGCAAGAATTAGAACAGAAAAGGGAAAACTAGGCTATGTAAAGGCAGACAAATTAGAAAATGAATATACAGTTCGTGAAGCAATGGAAGAAGAAAAACAAATAGAAGGAAAAATCAATTTAACATGGGAATATTTTTCTAAATATGCCTCTGCTCCAGATAAAAACGGAACTACCATCGATGGGGTTAATGTGGTATCACCAGCTTTCTTCTATTTAGATGAAAAAGGAAACTTTAAAGAAAACATAGGAAGTAAAGGACAAGCCTATATTGAATGGGCACATGCAAATGGTTATAAAGTATGGCCAATGTTTTCCAATGCAGAAGCAGCCACCAAAAGTTTATCCATTACTTCAGAAATTGTAAACAGTTACGAAAAAAGACAAGAGTTAATTGAACAACTTGTAAATGCTTGTGTTAAATATAAATTAGATGGTGTTAATGTAGACTTTGAGAATATGAAACAGGAAGATAAAGATATGTATTCTCGCTTTATTATTGAATTAACACCAAGACTAAAAGAAATTGGAATGGTAACTTCAGTAGACGTTACAGCACCAGATGGTTCAGAAACATGGTCTATGTGTTTTGACAGACACGTAATAGGAGACGTAGCAGATTATATAATCTTTATGGCCTATGACCAATACGGGGTGTCTAGCAATAAACCAGGAACAACAGCAGGATATGATTGGGTGAAATTAAGTTTGAATAAGTTTTTACAAACAGAAGAAATTGATGCCGAAAAAATAATTTTAGCAGTTCCTTTCTATACAAGAGTTTGGACAACAGATGGAGAAGGAAAATCCAGCAGTAAAACCGTTGCTATGAGAAATATGGATAAAGTAATACCAGAAGGGATAGAAAAGCAATGGGATGATGATTTGAAACAACATTATGTGGAATATACAGAAAACGGAAATAAAAAGCAAATTTGGATAGAAGACCAAGACTCTTTAAAGGCAAAAATTTCCTTAATTAACGAAAACAAATTAGCAGGTGTTGGTTCTTGGCAAAAAGGAATGGAAACAGACAATATATGGGATTTATTAAAAGATGAATTGGGATTATAATTTTTTGAAAAAACTGCTTGACAAGGCGAAAAATGACGTATATAATGGTAAAAAAGCACAATTTGGAGGTATTAAAAAACACTTATGCAAAATGAAAACGTATATTATACAACCAATCAATACAATAACCATACAGATGAACAAATAGTATCTCTAATCAAAGAAGGAGACGAAAAGGCTTTATCCTATTTGCTAGAAAAATACAAAAATCTAGTCAATGTAAAAGTAGGAAAGTATTTTATCATAGGAGCAGAAAAAGAAGACATCATACAAGAAGGAATGATAGGCTTATTTAAGGCAATTAAAAACTTTAACGAAGAAAAGCAAAACACCTTTAAATCTTTTGCTAACATTTGTATTGAAAGACAGTTAATCACAGCCATAAAAAGTTCAAATCGACAAAAGCATATGCCACTTAATTCCTATTTGTCTTTAAATACAGCAGCTTATGATAACAACGAAGAAGATAGTGTAGAATTAATCGATACTTTCAATAGTAAAACCGTAGAAGACCCATTAGAAACCGTTATGAAAAAAGAATATTATCAAGAAGTCGAAAACGCTGTCAATAAAGCACTAAGCAAATTCGAAAAACAAGTATTGGACAGATTTGTAAAGGGAGAAAGCTACATAACCATTGCTCAAAAGTTAGATTCTCCTGTAAAATCGGTTGACAATGCTATACAAAGAATTCGTAAAAAAGCGATAAAAAATATGTTCAACGAAAACGACGAAATATAAAATTAAGTAAATATTAAAATTAGATACAAATAAAAGTTGCTAGAAATTAAAATCTAGCAACTTTTATTTGTAATTATGGGGCTTCCAACGGGAATTGAACCCGTGACCTCTACCTTACCAAGGTAGCACTCTACCGACTGAGCTATGGAAGCATGCGCAATGGGGACGTTTCCTTTTGCACATTTTTGTGCAATCGGGGACACATCTTTTAGCTACTTTTTATTATACAACAAGATTTCAAAAAAGTAAACAATTTCTATTGACTTTTTTTAAAAAATACATTAAAATTATATTGTTAGGTAAAAAACGAGTAAGAGAAAAGTAAGATAAAGGTTACTTACAGAGAGAATTGGCCATAGGCTGTAAGCCAGTTTAAGAAAACATATCCCAAAAACTACCTCTTCAAAGTTCCTAGTGAACAAGCTAGGCGGACAAGAACCGTTATCTTCTTACAATTAAGTGAAAAATAGGATGGAACCGTGTAATATTGCACTCCTATGGATAGAATTATTATCCGTTTGGGAGTGCTTTTTTTAATACCTCTCAATTGGAAAAAAGGAGGAATTTTTATGATTAAAGTTTCATTAAAAGATGGAGCCATTTTAGAAATACAGGAAGGAAGTTCAATTTTGGACGTAGCTAAAAAAATTAGTGAAGGATTAGCCAGAAATGCTACTTGTGGAGAAGTAGATGGAGAAGTAAAAGATTTACGCTATGAATTACAACAAGATTGTAATTTAGTAATTCATACTTTCCAAAATGAAGATGCCGAAGGGAAAAAAGCATATTGGCATACTACTTCACATATTATGGCACAAGCTGTAAAGAGATTATTTCCTGACGCTAAAATTGCAATTGGACCAGCGATTGACGAAGGTTTTTACTATGATTTTGACGTAGAAAAACCATTTACGGATGAAGATAAAGCTAAAATTGAAGAAGAAATGAATAAAATTATTAAAGAAGATATTGCCATTGAGAGATTTTCTTTACCAAGAAAAGAAGCAATCGAATTAATGAAAGAAGAACCTTATAAAGTAGAATTAATTGAAGATTTACCAGAAGGAGAAGAAATCAGTTTTTACAAGCAAGGAGATTTTACAGATTTATGTGCAGGACCTCACTTAGAAAGCACAGGAAAAGTTAAAACTGTAAAAATCTTATCTTCTTCAGGAGCCTATTGGAGAGGTAGCGAAAAAAATAAAATGCTACAAAGAATTTACGCCATTTCTTTCCCAAAAGCAAGTATGTTACAAGAACATTTGGATTTATTAGAAGAAGCCAGACAAAGAGACCACAGAAAAATAGGAAAAGAGCAAGAACTATTTATGACACATGAACTAGTAGGCTCTGGACTTCCAATGTATTTACCAAATGGGGCAACCATCAGACGAATTTTAGAAAGATATATTGCAGATAAAGAAACAGCCTTAGACTATAAACACGTGTACACACCATCACTTGCTAATGTTGACTTATACAAAACAAGTGGACATTGGGACCACTACAAAGATGATATGTTCCCAGTCATGAAAATGGAAAACGAGGAATTAGTATTAAGACCAATGAACTGCCCACACCATATGTTAATCTATAAAAATAAGTTACATTCTTATCGTGACTTACCAATTCGAATTGGGGAATTAGCACATGATTTTAGATACGAATCAAGTGGTAGTGTATGTGGGTTAGAAAGAGTTCGTGAAATGTGCCAAAACGATGCACACATTTTCGTAACACCAGAACAAATTAAAGCTGTATTTGGTGAAGTAGTAAAATTAATCTTGTCTGTCTATGAAGACTTTGGATTTGACAATTACACTTTCCGTCTATCTTTAAGAGATAAAAATGACAAAGAAAAATACTTTGATGATGACGAAATGTGGGATAACGCAGAAAGTCAATTAAGAGAAATCTTAACAGAATTAGGAATTCAATATTACGAAGCAGAAGGAGAAGCAGCATTTTATGGACCAAAACTAGATGTTCAAATCAAAACAGCCATTGGACATGATGTAACCATTTCAACTTGTCAACTAGACTTCTTATTACCACAAAGATTTGAATTAGAATACATTGGAGAAGACGGTCAAGCTCATCGACCAGTTGTTATCCATAGAGCCATCTTAGGAACCTTTGATAGATTTTTATCTTTCTTAATCGAAGAATACAAAGGAGCCTTCCCAGCATGGCTTGCTCCAACACAAGTAAAAATCTTACCAATTACAGATAAGCAACATGAATATGCAAAACAAGTAAAAGAACAATTGGTATCCAAAGGAATTCGTGTCGTATTAGACGACAGAAATGAAAAAGTTGGATATAAAATCAGAGAAGCACAATTAGAAAAAGTGCCATATATGTTAGTTCTTGGAGAAAAAGAAGTAGAAGCCAATAGCGTAGCCATTCGTTCGAGAGAAGAAGGCGATATTGGAACAATGGATGCAAATGAATTTGCAGAAAAACTAGTAAAAGAAATTTGGAATAAAACAAAATAGAGATAAACAGCACATCTTTCCATTATAGAGAGATGTGCTGTTAGAAATTAATAATACAGATGGAGTGTTGCTTTGTGCTGTCTTTCAATTGGTTCTAGCACATATTGTGCAACAGCTTCGACGGCAAGGGAGGTTTCGTAGTAATAGCCGTCGTCTTCTCTTATCAATTCGTCATCCACTCCTGGAAAATCGATAAGTCTAAACTCATGCCCCCGAGATAGAAGATCGACTTTTACTGTTCCTATATACATTCCCTTTTTGAGAACGATATATAATTTTGCTTGTTTTCCATCCACTAAGGCAACTTCTTCGTCAAGTTGCCGTACAACATAATCTTTTAAATGTTTATTCATGATGTTTCTCCTTTCCTATTTAGGGATGTGTTATTATAGTTACAAGTATCTAACTTGCATTATACCATAAATTTACATAAAAATCAAGTTTGACTTATTTAAGGTAAAATGATAAAATAACAAAGAAAAAATGTCCACTTTTGGGACTGTCCCAGAAAGTCCCAAAAAAGAAGAAGGAGATAGATAAAAATGAAAATAGGAATTGTAGGTTTACCAAATGTAGGGAAAAGTACAATGTTTAATAGTATTACAAAAGCGGGGGCAGAATGTGCTAACTATCCATTTTGTACAATAGAGCCTAATGTTGGTGTCGTTGGGGTACCAGATGAAAGGTTAGAAGAATTGACCAAAATGTATAGTCCACAAAAAACGACTCACGCAGTCATTGAATTTGTAGATATTGCAGGACTAGTAAAAGGAGCAAGTAAAGGTGAAGGATTGGGGAATAAGTTCTTGTCACATATTCGTGAAACTGATAGTATTTGCGAAGTGGTAAGATGCTTTGAAGACTCTAACGTAGTACACGTAGATGGAAGTGTTGACCCAATTCGAGATATTGAAACGATTAATTTGGAATTGATTTTTGCTGATATCGAGACAGTTAACAAGAGATTAGATAAGGCTAGAAAGAATTTGAAAGCAGATAAAAAATATCAACAAGAAATTAATTTGTTAGAAAAAATAAAAGAAAATTTGGAAAATGGAATTTCTGCAAGAGCAATTGACTTTAGTGAAGAAGAACAAGAAATGGTAAAGGAGATGTTTTTGCTAACAACGAAACCAATTCTATATATTGCTAATGTTTCAGAAGAGCAACTAGAAGATAGTGAAAAAGATACCTATGTAAAAAAAGTAAAGGAATATGCAGCAAAAGAAAAAGCAGAAGTAATTCCTTTATGTGTTAAAATTGAAGAAGAATTGTCTGGTTTAGAAGAAGAAGACAAAAAAGAAATGTTAGAAGCGCTTGGCTTAGAAGAGTCTGGATTAGATAAAGTGATTAAAAAAAGTTACGATTTATTAGGATTAATGTCATTCTTAACAGCAGGAGAACCAGAAGTAAGAGCTTGGACAATTAAAAAAGGAACGAAAGCGCCACAAGCTGCTGGAAAAATCCATTCTGATATTGAAAGAGGATTTATTAAGGCAGACGTAGTTTCCTATTCAGACTTAATGGGGGCAGGTTCTATGGTAGCTGCTAAAGAAAAGGGACTAGTTCGTTCTGAAGGAAAAGAATATATCATGCAAGATGGCGATATTGTCTTATTTAAATTTAATGTGTAAAAAATGTAACATTTCTGTAACGCAAATGTAAATTAAAAAATGGAAAAAGGTATTGACTTATTAAATTTTTAAGTATAAAATAATAATTGTAAACGAAAGAAATTAGTATTTATACGTTTTTTGTAAAAGTCACTTGAATTATATTAAAAAAAATGGTATAATTATTGACAATTGTAGAATACTAATAAAAAATGTATAAAAAGAAAAGGAGAGTCAGAGATGAAAAAATCAAATTTAATCAAACTATTTTCAATTTTAGCTATTAGTGCAATGGTGATGATGTTTAATACTAGTGTATTAGCAGCAGATAACGATGGTAACTTTACACAGTTAACATTAAATAACTCAAGTTCTAATAATTCAAATTCAAATGCTAGTAACTCTAATACTAACAATGCTAATACAAACACTAAAAACAGTAATACTAACACTAATAATAGCAACAAATCTAACAATACTAATAATTCTAGCATTTACAATAACACAAACTTACCAAAAACAGGTATTAGTGATTCTATCCCAGTAGCTATGTTAGTAGTTGTATTTGGTATATCAGCTGTATATGCTTATAAGAAAATAAAAGATTATAGAAATATATAACAAAAAAGCTTTTTATAAAAGCTTTTTTTGTTTTGCCTTAAGAATAATACGATTATTGTTAAAATTATTACAGGTAACTAAAGTTAACGTTTTTTCATTAGGGTTATAGTTTAAAACGGGAGATAAATCTGAAGCAGATACTTCATACTTTTCATAAACAAAATAAAGATATTTTGCTCCTTCTTTATCATATAGAAGAATGGTATCATTAGGAGAAAGAGAAGAAATTTTACTAAAAAATAAGGTATTATCATAATTATGGCCAGCAATGCAAATATTTCCATTTTCCTTAGGAGAAGAACCATAAAATTTGCAAGGAGAAACTTTTAGTAATTCTTCAGATAAATGAGAAAACACAGGATAATATAAGCCAATTTTCGGAATTTCAATAATTCCAAAAAGATCATTATTACTACTTTCTTGTCTTTCTTCATCTATTTGTTCAGTAGTGGCAGATTGCTCAGGATTGCTATACAATCGATAAATATTATAATTAGCAAGTAGACGGTCAGAAAAATCTTCTTTTTGCCCCAAACGATAGAAATAGAAAGCAGCACCACATACTAAAAATAACACAATAAAAATAGAAACAGAAAATTGAAAGCGAAACCAATTTTTTCTTTTTTGTCCCTTTCTGGGACAGTCCCTAAAGTGGACATCGCTTTTTGTACTTAAAATTTGATTCATAATAATTTTAGTTTGTACAAATTAAATAAAAAAATACCTTAGAAAGAAAAGGTATTTTTGGATTTTTTTACTAATTGTGGCATGACTTCGAATTTGATTTCAAAACATGAAAATTCATAAGCTTGATGGTCTTCTAAGTAAGATAGATAGATATCTAATTCGTCTAAGTTTCGACAAGCAGCTATTATAACAGGATTTAGTTCATGACGGAACATTAATTCTAATCCTAAGTCGAAAGCTTTACTAACAGAAGCTTTTTCTTTTTCACGAATTAAGCGAAAAGCTTCTCTAAATCTAGCAAGGCTAGAATTTTTAAAGTTTTCCAAAGGTACAACATACAATTCGTCAACTACGTCTTGCATTGTTGCATAGTGATTTTCTGGATTTTGATAGATTTCTTTTACGGTTGCGTAAAAAAATGGTAGGTAGGCTTTTTGTTCTTTTTCAGAAACGATAAGCACATTGTTATCGTGAGGTTCTAATTCTATATCAACTTTTACTGTATCTTTTTGAGGTTTGACATTTTCTGGAATTTGTATTGGTTGTTTTTCTATTTTTTTATGTGTTTTGTGTGAAAGGTTTAACGACAATTTGATGGTAGCATTTAAGATGCTAGTATTCATTGTTTCAAATTCTAAAATTTTATGTGTTAATTCGTCTCTTTGTTTATTATATTCTACTAAATTGGCTTTGATTTCATCAAAATGATAATCTAAACTTTTGTCATATAATGAAATGATAGAAGTTAAGTCATTATCTAGCTTGGTGGTTAATTCTTGTATATTATTTATATGCTCAAAGGATTTTTTTAACAAAGAAACGGTTTCGTAGAAGTTTTCTAATTGGTTTTTATCTAGGGCATTTGACATACTAAGCATATTGGTAGTGATGGATAGTAAATTCATTTTTTTGCTATTGTATAAGTGCAAAGTTTGTTTTAAATCTTCTTTTTCTGCTTTCAAACTAGTCATTAAATCACTTTTAATAAAATCATTTAAACAATTGAAATGGTAAAAAAGCATAAAAAATCCTCCTTAATCTTTTGTAATTTACTTTTATTATTATACCAGAAAAACAAAGGAAGAAATATTACATTTTTATGACAAAGTGATATTTTTTCAAAATTAGGATATATATAACAAGGGAGGTTGTTATGTTAAAAATGATAGAATTACCATATCCGTTAAATGCTTTAGAGCCTTATTATTCAAAGGAAACTTTAGAATTGCACTATCAAGTATTATATAAAGGATATGTTGACAATACGAATAAAACAGAAGAAAAGCTAGAACAAGCAAGAAAAAGTAATGATTTTTCGAATATTAAATGCTATGAGAAAAACTTAAGCTTTTTTGGTTCAGGGGCTATTTTACATGAGTTATTTTTCCAGAATATGGGTCCAGCTATTCCAACAGAACCAAGTATCCAATTGATGGAAAAGATTATGCGAGATTTTGGTAGTTACGAAGCTTTTAAGTCTCAGTTTAGAGAGGCAAGTTCAGCGGTGGAAGCATCTGGTTGGTGTCTATTGGTTTGGGTTCCTGAATGGAATAAACTTGAAATTTTACAATGTGAAAAGCATCAAAATCTTACTTTATGGGGATGTAAACCGCTTCTAGTGCTAGATATGTGGGAACATTCTTATTATCTTCAATATAAGACAAAAAGACCAGATTATATTGATGCTTTTTGGAATATTATTAATTGGAATGAGGTTAATAGACGTTTTTCTAAGATTTAGACAATATCTAAGACAGATATTGTCTTTTTTAGGCTTTTATGGTAAATTAAGGAAGAGGTGATAGAAGTGATAGAAGATATTAAAATTATATTGCTAGATGCGGATAATACCATAATTGACCATAAAAAATGTGAAAGACAAGCGCTACTAAATGTATTTAATGGAATAAAAGAAGAATATAAAGAAGAATACCAAGATATCTTTAGACCTTTAGATAGAACGCTATGGGATAATGCGGCAAAAAATCAAAGTATTGTAACAAAAGAAGAAATACCTAATTATCGTTTTAAAGTCTTTTTTCAGAAAATACAGATAGACTATAACAACTATGAAAAAGCAAATCAATTATTTCAAGAAGGTTTAGTTAATGCTTGTGATTTAGAAGAAGGTGTAGAGAAAAATATAAAATATTTATATCATAAAGGATATGATTTATATGTGATAACAAATGGGTTGGTCAAGTTACAAAAGCCTAGAATAGTGAATAGTAGAATAGGAAAATATATATCCGATATTATTGTTTCAGAAGAGGTTGGTGTATCTAAACCTAATCCAGAAATTTTTAATGTTTTGTTAGAAAAAATAAATAGAAAGCCGAAAGAAGCAGTTATGATAGGGGATAGCTTAGAGAAAGACATGAAAGGAGCGAAAAATGCTCAAATACAAACTATTTGGTATAACCCTGTCAATCAAATGAATACAAGTGATATATATCCAGATTTTCAAATAAGGAACTGGGATGAGATACAAGATATTTTATAGAGGAGGAAGGAAATGAGTGAAATAACAGAAAAAATAAAAGAGGAATTATTAAACCGTTGCAGAACTTATCAAGAAAAAACAGGTTATGACTTTTGGGAGGAGCATATTCAATATGTGGTGAAAAATGCCGTAGAATTAGCGAAAGAACAGGGAGCAGATATAGAAATAGTAGAATTAGGAGCTTTATTGCATGATATTTCTATGCCAAGTGAATATGGTTCTAGGGACGAACACCATATCTATGGAGCAAAAATAGCAGAAGAATTATTAAACAAACTAGATTATCCAAAAGAAAAAATAGAATTAGTAAAAAAATGTGTTTTAAACCATAGGGCAAGTACGAATTTAAAAAGAGAGACTGTGGAAGAACAATGCATTGCAGATGCTGACGCAATTGCCCATTTTGATTGTATTCCTTCTTTGTTTTCGCTAGCCTTCAAAGAAAAGCAAATGTCCATACCAGAAGGTACCAAATATGTAAAGGGAAAGTTAGAAAGAGACTATGATAGATTAAGTGCAAAGTCAAAGGAATTATTGAAAAATAGATATGAAACAATCATTGAAATTTTATTTACAAAGTAGGGGAGAACAATGGCAATCATAGAAGTGAAAAATTTGATTAAAACATACAAAACTATAGAAAAAGAAGAAGGGATGATAGGTTACTTAAAAAACCTAATAAAGCCAAAATACAAAGAATTTAAAGCCGTAAAAGGTATTAATTTTCAAATCCAAGAAGGAGAACTAGTAGGTTACATAGGTGAAAATGGTGCTGGAAAATCGACCACCATAAAAATGTTAACAGGATTATTGACGCCAACTTCTGGGGAAGTAAGAGTAGATGGCATTGTGCCAAATGAAAAAAGAATACAAAATAATCAAAAAATTGGTGCTGTATTCGGACAAAAAACTCAATTGTGGTGGGACTTACCAGTAATTGAGTCTTTTCGTTTAATTCGCAAAATGTACAAAATACCAGAAAATGAATATCGAAAAAACTTAAAGAAATTTTCACAACTATTAGAATTAGAAGATTTGCTAGAAAAACAGGTCAAAAATTTAAGTTTAGGTCAAAAAATGAGATGCGAAATAGCAGCTACCTTTTTACACAATCCTAAAATTGTATATTTAGATGAACCGACCATTGGATTAGACGTATTTGTAAAAGAAAAAATAAGAAAATTCATAAAAGATATTAACCAAGAAAAAAATACCACTGTAATTTTAACGACCCATGACTTAAACGATATTGAGGACGTATGTAATCGAATTATTTTATTAGACAAGGGAAAGATAATCTATGACGGAGACAAGCAAAAATTTAAAGATACCTATGGAAAATATGTAATAGCAGACTTTAATCTAAAAGATAAGAAGAAAAATGGTATTACTTTAAATAAAGTAGATATATTAGAAGAAACCGAAAATACCTTAAAAATAAAATTTAGTCATGAAGAAACAACCATTGTAAAGGTAATCGATGAACTTTCTAAATTTTGTAAGATAGAGGATATTCATATGAAAGAAGCAGAACTAGAAGAAATATTAAAGGAAATTTATAAAGGAGCACATTCATGTTAAAAACAATGATAGCATTAGGAAAAATGCAATTGAAACAATATACCATATATCAATCGAATTTTTGGCTATTTACCCTAAACAGAATGGTAGAGGTTGTCGTGTATATCTTTGTATGGCAAGCGATTTATCATCAAACAGGAAATGCTGGTGATTTTGCTAATTTATCACAAATGGTAACTTATTATCTATTGGCAATTGCTTTTAGTTCTTTTGCCACTTGGGGAATAAATGAAGATATGGCCTATTCGATAAGGACAGGACAAATTAACAAAGAATTGTTAAATCCGATTTCTTATTTTAAATATTACTTTGGACTAAATTTAGGGGAATTAGCTTTTGCAATAATAGTGGGGATGGCTGTCTTTATTTTAGGAGCTTTCTTTTGGGAATTAAGAATGCCAACCAATGTACTTAATTTCATTTTGTGCTTTTTCGTTATGTTTCTCGGTATTCCAACTACCTTCTTTCTTCAAATGATAATAGGAACTTGTGGTTTTTATACCAATTCTATTTGGGGAATGCAGATATTGAGAAAAGCAGTCATACAGATATTTTCTGGCATTGTTGCTCCCATTAGTTTGTTTCCTGTGTGGTTTCAAAACCTATCTGACTATTTGCCTTTTAAAGAATTAATCTATACACCAATTAATATATGGTTAGGAGAAGTAAGTTATGAAGAGATTATTTTTGTGATAATCAAACAAATGATATGGGGCTTAATTCTTTATGTGATAGCCAAAAAGTTCTTTGACCATGCGATTAAAAATATAACGATAAATGGGGGATAACATGAGAAAACTACGAGATAATGTAAGTTTATATTTTTCTTTGTTAAAAATGTCTTTAAAAGAAATTCTAATTTATAGAGTGGACTGTATCGTTGGGGCTTGTTCTCAATTGGTAGTCCAATTGGTTAGTTTGATTTTTATTTTAATTGTCTTTCAAAATACAGAAACTTTAGCAGGTTGGAATTTTAAACAAATTTTATTATTGTATGGTATTACTAGAATTCCAGTTGGTATTGCTGGCTATTGTTTTGATGAGTTGTATCAACTTGGTCCAGAGTACCTTAGAAGAGGAGACTTTGACAAAATTTTATTAAGACCAGTTCATCCACTTCTTTCCATTATTGGAAGTTCGGATGAATTTACAGCAGTAGGAGACGTTTTGATAGGCTTAGGATTAACCATCTATATGCTAGTAGACCTTGCGATTCCAATAACTGCCATTTTGATTTTTAAAATTATATTTTTTAGTATCATAGGGGCCTTAATTATTGGGGCTATTGAGGTAATCTTTAGTATATCTTCCTTTTGGACTTACAAATCAAATGAAATAATATGGACATTTTATAGAGTTTATACCTTTACCGAATATCCAATTGATATTTACAACAAGTTGATTAAGATACTAATAACGCTTATTCTTCCTTTTGCTTTTGTAGCGTATTATCCTACGATGGATTATTTAGGATTAAATCCATACATGATTTATTGGTCGCCATTTGTTGCTATTATTTTATGGGTTATTGCCATTAAACTTTGGAATTTAGCCTTAAAAAAATACAGAAGTACAGGAACTTAAATTATCCATAAAGTAGAAAGACTAAGACCTAAGAAAAATATATAACAGCAAAGCATAGGTGCTGGCATTTTAAAACCTGTGGCACGGTGTAATTGAAAAAAGCTAATACAAAAATTGAAAACTTCACTTATGATAATAGCCAAAAGATAACCAGTTATTCCAAAGGTAGGTAGTAAAAAGTACAAAACACCAATCATTATTAGTAAATCCAAAATATTACAAATCATAACTTCAAATTGTTTATTTAATCCTTTTAGCATACTATCTATGATAGTATCTGGATACATAAAAATTAAAAGAGGAGAAAGAATTTTTAGGTAGGTACCACATTCTAAATTGTGAAAAACCAATAAACTAAATCTATTAGCAAAGAAAAAGAAAATAAGAGAAATACTAAGAGAGAAAAGAAAGGTGGTCAAAAATACTTTTTGACAAATCTGATGAATTCTCTTTTTGTATTGTTTTGCCATTAAACTAGAAAATTCAGGAATTAGTAATCCACTAAAAGAATTCATAAATACACTGGGAAATAGCAAAATAGATAAAGTCATCCCATTGATTTTTCCATATTCAGATAAAGCTAAACTATAAGGCAACCCAAATAAAACCAAACGACTTGGAATTAGAAATTGCTTTAAGGTAGATAAACCAGAACGGATACAAGAGGTAACAGATACAGGAAAGGTAATTTGTAATATTTTCTTTTTAAAGGTAATCGTATTAACGGCTCTTTTACAAATGGTAACTTTATCTATTTGATAAAAAAGAAATAGTAAGCTACAAGAAGCAATCTCAGAAATAACGTCTGCTAAAATTAAGAAAATACATATGGTTTCAACCTTTGGGCTAGTACTAAAATGTAGAAATCCCATACTGATGACTATTTTGATTAATAATTCAAGTACTTGCGAAAAAGCAGTTGCATATCCTTTTCGTACAGCTGAAAAGTAACCATTTAGTACACTTGAAATACTAATAAAGGGGAGTCCTATGCTAATTAGGTAGAGAGGATTAGCAGATAACATACCTTTTAACCAAGTTTTTGCAATAACATGGGAGAATGATAGAACTAGAATGGCACTTCCTATTCCTAAAAAACAAGCAAAAAGCAGACAACTTTTTACAGCTTTTAATCCATCATAATAGTTTTTTTGGGCAAGTTGTTCGGAAACAATACGTGTGCAAGCAAGGCTTAAGCCAGAGGTAGCTAATGTGACGGCTAATAAGTAAACGGACATGACTAGACTAAAGACACCAACTGCTTCAGAACCGATTTTGTTTGATACATATAAATTGAATAACATGCCTATGCTTCTCATGATTAATGCGGTTAGGGTTAAGACGAAACCATTGATTAGAAAGATTTTTGTTTTTCTCAAATTATCACCTTTTTAATGGATATTAATTTTGTAGGTTGAATATGTGTGTTTTTGTTGAAATAAATAAGGTATTATGATATAAAATAGAAAAGAGGAGAGAGAAAAATGCAGTTATTTTCAGAAGAAGTAGAAGATAGGAAAGAATTAAAGCAGAAACTAGAAAGCAATAGAAATATTGTGGACGATTATGAGGTTGCAGTCATTGTCTATGCCTTTGATAAAGACAACAAAATTATTTTTCAAAGAAGAGGAGAAGCTTGTAGAGACGAAAGACTAAAACTAGAAACCATTGGTGGAAGAGTGAAAGAAACAGACGAAAACTTTAGAACGGCATTACAAAGAGAAATAATAGAAGAAGTTGGAGAAGAAGCTGACATTGAAATAGAAGAATTTATCATAGCAACTTATGCTAAGACTTTTGACGTAAGATATTCAAAAGAACAAAATTGGATTTATCTTGTTTATAAAGGAAGTTTAAAAAGAGGCGAATTACAAATAGCAGAGCCAAGTAAGAATTTAGGATATGAAAGATACCAAATAGGAAAAGTACCAGAAAACCAATTAAGTAAGGGAGCCAAAGAATTATATGCTATCGTCAAAGAAAAATATAGTTAAGAGGTGTGTGAAATGGAAAAAACGATTAGAAAAGCCGCAAAATGTTTTTTGATACAAGAAAACAAAGTGGTATCCATTTGTTACAAAAGTGGAAACAAAAAAGAAGGATATTATGATATTCCAGGAGGCAAAATAGAAAAAGGAGAAACCGCTGAGCAGGCAGCAATTCGAGAAATGAAAGAAGAAACAGGAATAGAGGTAGGGAATTTAGAACGCAGAGGAAGTTTAATCATAGAATATCCAACGAGAGAACTTATTTTTGATATTTTTATTACCCATACTTATCAAGGAGAACCAAAGGAGACAGAAGATAATTTTTCAACTTGGATAGAAATAGAACAACTATTCCAAAAAGAAAAGATACTAGCAGGGATGGTAATACTAAATCGCTTTTTTCGAAAAAGTTTATTCGAAAAAAATACGAATTTTAGAATGAAGTTAGTAGTAGACGAACAAGAAAATATAGAAAATTTGAATTATGAAAAGGATTAAAAGAGATAGGATGGAGAAATCACAATTAGAGTTATGGAATAATTTAAAGGAAACCAATACTTTAAGAGAAGTACAAAACTATGTTAAAAGTGTAAATAAAATACGTGGTTTTCATAAACAAGAGATTACAAAAGTAATGTTATTATTGTTAGAAGAAGTGGGCGAATTAGCAAAAGCAATTAGAAGAAATGCAACAGATATAGCAATTGATAAGAAGAAAATTAACCATTATGATACTGTTGAAGAGGAAATAGCAGACGTGTTTTATATGTTATTGTGTGTATGTAATGACTTGGATATTGACCTTTACAGTTGTATTAAAGAAAAAGAGGCTAAAAATATTAACAGAATATGGGAAAAGGAATAATAAATATGTTAAAAGGGAAAAAGTTAATTATTTTTGATTTAGATGGAACCTTAATCGATTCGATTGGGATTTGGAATGCCATTGACCAAAAATTAATTGAAACAATTGCCAATATTCCAATCAATGAGAAAATTGATATTGGAAAAAGAAGAGATGAAAAATTAAAAGAATATAGTAAATGTGAAGATGCTTATTTAGAATATTGTCAGTTTTTAAAAGAGGAATATCGCGCAGAATTAAGTAAGCAAGAAATCAAGAAACTAAGATATGAAATAGCAGACCAGTATTTAAAAGAAGAAATTGATTATAAACCACAAGCAGAACAAGTATTAAGATATCTAAAAGAAAAGGGATTTTTATTAGCCATTGCTAGCACCACAAATGACCATACCATAGAAATCTACAAGAAAGATAACGAAAACATAAAAAAGAAGGCGAATTTAGAAGATTATTTTTCTATTATCTATGCAAAGGGAGCGGCAAAAGAATTAAAACCAAATCCAGAAATTCATCAAAGGATTTTAAGAGAGTTAAATTTAGAACCAGGGCAATGTTTAATTGTAGAAGACTCATTAATAGGGGTAGAAGCGGCCAATTATGCTAAGATAGAAGTGGCAGTTATTTATGATAAGTATTCTGACAGTAATCGAGAAGAGATTAATCGATTATGCCAGTATAAGTTTAATGATTTTGGGGAAATGTTAAAGTATATTGAAAATGAATTAATGGTCCATAATTAAAAAATAGAGGTGAAATATGAAAAGAAAAAAACAAGAAACCGCATACATCCAAGAAAAGCCATACAAATTAAATATTACATGGATATTACTAGTCTTTTTAGTAATACTAGTTCTATCTTATTTTTATGTAGGATATGTAAAAGAATTAATCTATCAAAATGTTTATCAAAACATAAAAGAACTAAGTCAACAAACAGCAACACAATTAAATCAATCTATAACACAACAGAAAAATTTTGTTCAAATAATGGTAGAATCTATCGACAGAGGATACTTTGAAACACCAGAAGAAATCTTTGACCGTTTTGTCATAGACCTAGAAAACTACCATTTTACTAGGCTAGTTATTCTTGACAAGCAAGGAAATGGGACGACTAGTGATGGACATGTTGTAAGTAATTATCCTAATATGCAAGAATTCTTTGAGCAACAAGAAGTATATGTATCAGAAAATAGACCAAGTACTGTTTCTGATAACCAAGTAAACATTTATTCCAAAACCTTTACCTTAAAAGGCGAAGAAAAAGTATTAATGGCGACCATCAACACAGCAGACTATCAAGAAATTTTATTAAGAAGACTATTTGGAAAAGGTGGAACCTACTTAATTAATAATGATGGAACCGTTTTAATTGACTCCTTTAACAACATTAAAGAAAGCAATGCGAATATCTATGATTACATTAAAAATAAATATACACCAACCACAGACAAAGAAAAACAAAAAATTGATAAAATGGCAAAAGCCATCAAGAATAAACAAACAGGAACTTTAGATGCAAAATTAGGAGAAGATACCTATTTTATTCATTATGAAAAAGTTAATATCAATGACTGGTATGTTGTAACTACTGCGGCAGATGACACCATTGCTAGTGAATTAATACGATTAGTTGTCATTTCTCTTGGACTTTGTTTATTGGTTAATTTAGTCATAATAGCAATTACTATCTATATTGACTTTTCGAACCAAAAGCAAAATCGTAAATTATATAAAGTAGCCTATATTGACTCTGTAACCTTACTTGGAAATGAAGCCTTCTTCAAAGAAAATGGAACTATCTATTTACAGAATCATACCAATAAAAATGAATATGTTGTAACACTTGATATCAACAAATTTAAAGCCTTAAATAATTTGTATGGTTATGAATTTTGTAACGAGATACTAGAAACATTAGGCAAAAAGTTAGTTGCTATTTTACCAGCAGATAACATCACTTGTAGAATTTCTAATGACATTTTTGCTACTATTTTTACTTATAAAAAGCAAGTTTCTCAATTACTAGACAAGATATATCGAGAACTTTCCTATGTAACAATAAGAGATATTAATGTTCATTTGAATTTAGCAATTGGCGCTTATACTATAAAATTACAAGATACAGATATCAATAAAATTTTAGATAAATCTTATATGGCACGAGCGCAAATAAAAGGCCAATATCATAGTAATTTTTATTTATTTGATGAAAGACTAGAAAAAGAGTTAATGATTGAACAAGAAATAGAAGCTTGCATGGAGGAAGCGTTAAATCATCAGGAATTTACCGTTATCTATCAACCTAAAACTTTTACTAGCAATGAAAAGATGTCTGGAGCAGAAGCGCTAATACGTTGGTGTAGAAAAGGCGAGATAATTTCACCAAGCAAATTTATACCTTTGTTTGAAAAAAATAAATTTATTCTAAAATTAGACCTGTATATTTTCGAACAAGTATGTAAAGATTTAGCTAATTGGCGTGAAAAGTATGACTATATACCAACCATTTCCATCAACGTATCAAAAGAACACTTTGTGGAAGAAAACTTCATCAATAAATATGCAGAAATTTGTAAAAAATACAATATAGAAACTAGTAGCATAGATTTAGAAATTACAGAAAGTGCAACCATAGATTCTAATATTGATATCTTAAAAGTAATGAATTATATTAAAAAACAAGGATTTATGCTATCTATTGATGATTTTGGAACAGGATATTCTTCTTTAAGTATGTTGCAAAATATGCCAATCGATATTATAAAAATTGATAAAGCTTTTGTCGATAAAGCAGACTTGCAAACAGATGACAATATGATAAACTATATTATGTTTATGGCAGAACGTTTAGGAATAAGAACCATTGTAGAAGGGGTTGAAAACAAAGAACAAATGGAATTTGTAAGAAGAATTGGTTGTGATATCATCCAAGGCTATTACTATTCAAAGCCAATCACAAAAGAAGAATTTGAAAAATATTTTATAAAAAATAAATAAAATAACTTTCAAAATTTACATAATTTCATATTATATATAAATATGATATGA
Source organism: uncultured Clostridium sp. (assembly GCA_947573965.1). Lineage (GTDB taxonomy): Bacteria > Bacillota > Clostridia > TANB77 > CAG-508 > CAG-269. Next base: position 15,114 of record CANPHV010000003.1, on the reverse strand, counting down.
AAGGAGGAAAGATAAATTTTGGAAGTGAAAAACAAAAAAATAGGATTTGTATTAACTGGCTCTTTTTGTACCTTTAGTAAAACCATACCTAAAATGAAAGAGCTAATCGATAGAGGCGCAGAAATTATACCTATCATGTCTTATAATAGCTATTCTTTGGATACCAAATTTGGGAAGGCACAAGACTTTATTGACCAAATTGAGAACATAACTGGCAAAAAAATAATTCATACCATCCAAGACGCAGAGCCAATTGGACCTAAAAAAATGACAGACGTTATGGTCATTGCACCATGCTCACGGAAATACCATGTCAAAATTGGCATGTGATATCATCGACACCCCTGCAACGATGGCTGCAAAATCTCATTTAAGAAATCGGATTTCCTTTAGTAATTGCACCTTCTACTAATAATGGTTTAAGTGGTAATGCAGAAAATTTAGGAAGATTATTAAATCGTAGAAATTATTATTTTGTACCCTTTAGACAAGATAATCCGATTACAAAACCAAGGTCTATTGTCTTTGATTTTGACTCCTTAATTCGAACCATAGAATATGCTTTAGATGGAGAACAAATTAGTCCAATTTTGCTATAAAGGAGGGAATAGATGGATAAAACAACAATCAATCAATGGAAATTATTTTCCTATTTTATCATTTATAGCTTTTTAGGATATGTAATAGAAACAATATTTGGCATAGTGACTACAGGATTATGGCAATGTAGACAAAGCTATTTGTATGGACCATTTCTACGGAATTTATGGCGTAGGGGCTGTCCTTATCCTTGTTGCATCACAATATTTTAAACACAACAATATTACTCTTTTCTTCGGTGGATATGTGGTAGGAACCATTACAGAATATTTAACAAGCTTCTTAGTAGAGGTTATAATGCATGCTAAATGGTGGGATTACAGCAATAACATTTTAAATATAAATGGAAGAGTTTGCTTATTATACTCTGTATTTTGGGGGATTTTAACTATTTTCTTGATACGAAAATTCCAACCTCTTTTAGATAGAATATTAGAAAAAATAGCTAATAAAATCCCAAGAAAAATAATAAAAGCTTGTTTATCCTTCCTTATGATATTTTTGCTTTTAGACTGTATTGCAACTTGTTATGCGCAAGATGTCTTTATCACAAGGATGGTAATTGAAAAAAACATAGAAGTGGTAGATTTTGAAAAAAGGGAAGAGGCATATCAAAAAATTCAAAGGAAAGAAGGACTAACCAATTTTATTAACAATTATTGGGACAACGAAAAAATGATTAAGACTTTTCCGAATATGAAAATAGAAGATATCCATCATAATATTATCTACCTAGATGGCCTGCTACCAGAGATAGAACCATATTATAAAAAAATATTTGAGAAATAGAAATAAAAGGCGAACCTAAGATTTAAAAAAAAACGAACATTTTTTTGAAAAAAGTATTGACAAAGAAAAAATGTTCGTATATAATTACCTCATCAAACGAACAAAGTTTCTAAAAAAGGAGATAATTATTATGAAAATGAAAATTGTAAATAAAAAGAAATTTCTAAGAAGTATGATGATGCTAATTGGGCTTGTAATCCTAATTGTATTAGGACTGATAACAACAACCACTTATTCAAAAACAGAAATAGGGTATAAAGAAGACTATGTTCTAAAAGGAGATACCTTATGGTCTATTGCAGAGCAAGAAGTTAATCAAAATGAATACTATAAAAACAAAGACATTCGAGAAGTTATGTATGAAATTAGACAATTAAACCATATCACAAACGACAATTTAGAAATTGGACAAAAAATCATAATTCCAAATCTATAAAAAGGCTCCTCCTATTAAAGGGAGGAACCGATAATCTATAAATTAGCCAAAGGATTGCTTTCTACAGCATTGCGAACTTGGTCATTGCTAACATGAGTATAAATTTCAGTAGTAGCAATACTTTCATGACCTAATAATTCTTGCAAAGCTCTAATATCGACTTGACCATATTGATACATTAAAGTAGCAGCAGTGTGTCTTAATTTATGAACAGAATATTTTTTGGTATCTAAGCCTGCGGCTTGTAATTGTTTCGTAACAACATTTTCAACGGTTCGGTTACTAATTCTAGTTCGCCTTTCACTTAAAAAAAGTGCTTTTTCAGAAAATTTCTTATCATGTTTAATACCTTCTTTAGGGCGTACTTCTAAGTAATCTGCAATTGCCCTCATACAAGCTCTATTCAAATAAATAGTTCTTTCTTTGTTACCTTTACCAATCACATTTAGTTTGCACTCTCCAAAATCAATATCTTGTAAATTAATGCCAACTAATTCAGAAAGACGCATACCACAATTTAAAAACAAAGTAATAATCGCATAATCTCTTTCGGAATTTCTGTTGTCTTCATTGGCTGTAATATCAAGTAATTTTTTGCTATCTTCTAAAGAAAGATATTTTGGTAAACGCTTATCTAATTTTGGTGTTTCTAAATCTTGTGCAGGGTTTACCTCAATCAAATTAGCCTTTCGACTTAAATATTTAAAGAAAATACGTATGGTTGATATTTTTCTCGCTCTTGTAGTTGCTTTGCTTTTAAATTCCCTAGTTAAAAAGGAAATAAAAGCATGAATATCATCTAATGTAATTTTCTTAATCGTGTCAAGTGTCATATCCTTTATTTGGATTTCCTTAAAATCGGTTTCTTTTGTTAAATTAAAATGTATCTTAATAAATTTTAAAAACATAGCCAAATCGTAGTTATATTCTTTAATGCTATTAGGCGATTTATTTAAAATGGTAATAGAATAATCTAAAAAAGAATTCAAAAACTCTGGGTTATCTTCTCGGCTTATCATGTGTATCATCCTTTCGTATTATTTATCTTGATAGATTAAAGTTACAATGGCATGGCTATCTAAATTATCATGAAACACAAAATCTTGATAGCACAAATTGTATTCTATATTTTTATCTGTTTTATTTAACAATACTATCATAACACTTTTGTCAGGATTTTTAAAGGCTACTGTTGAAATATTTTCAGAAAACTTGTTTACATGAATTCTTTTAGCCTTAGGTTTCATAAATTTAGCAAAATGTGAAACATAATAAAAGGCAGGCGTCTTAATAAAATTATCGTTTTTTTTCGTTAACATTATAAGACTATTACAATAATTTTTAACATGATTGGGTCCACCTTTGTAATCTAAAACAATATTCCAATCAATAAAAGCATTGGTTCCGTGATTAAAATCTTCTATTATCTCATAAGCATACATTTCGCTATTGGAAAGTTCATCTTGTGGTTTAAAATGAGAATAGCCAGTACAACCTTCAGTATGAAATAGTAAAAGAGTAGGGAAGAGGTGTGCTAGCCTCTCTAAACTATCAAAATGACCACCAGTGTACCAATGAAAAGCAATACCTTTGGTAAAAGAAAGAGCATGATAATCAATTAGAGTTTCTATATTTCTTTCTAATATCCTATCCTTATTGTGGTCCCAAATAAAGAACTCAGTCGAAAGATTATTTTTTTGAAAGATAGGGAATAGGTAATTCTTTAATAGTTCTGCTTCTTCTGAAGAAGAATATAAACACGATTCCCATATTTGTTTTGCTTGTGGTTCATTTTGAATTGTCATATAAGTAATAGGAATTCCATACTTTAAATAGCTTTTAACATAAGAAACAAGATAATTACACCATAATTTTCGATACTTGGGAAGCAGTTTCCCACCTCTATATAAGTGATGATTATCTTTCATAAAAGCAGGGGGAGACCAAGGAGAAGCAAGAAACTTAAGCGAAGGATTTTGCTTTTGAGCCAATTGGATAATCGGGATAACATATTTATTGTCTCGCTCAATGGAAAAGTCTGATAAGTCATTTTCGTATGAATACGAGTAACTATTTAAAGAGAAGTCACAACTACCAATGGAAAGTCTTGCAAATTGATAATTTAGTTTGTCTTTTGCAAAGTATTCTTCCAAAATTTGATTTCTAATCTCTGGCTTTAATTTACTTAATAAATAACAAGAACTTTCTGTTAGTGCCCCTCCAAAACCTAAGAATTCCTGAAAAGTAAGTTCAGGATTAATTCGCACTACTTGATTTTCAGGTGTTTTGTTGACAAGAGAAGGTTCTACCAAAGAAGATTTTAAGTATAAGTTTCTTTTAAAATTAGTTTCTATTTTTTCTATTTTCATATTGTTATCTTATGCGAAAAGTACTACTTATATGTATGGTTGCTAATTCCTTCTTTTTATGCTATGATACAGAAAAACACAGAAAGGAAAGTGATTTTAGTGCCTCGTAAAAAAATAGTAGAGGAAGAATATGTGCCCAAAGCCTTTCGAAAAAATAAAAAGCTAGAAGAAATTGATGAACCTCTAAAAAGAAGTAACAAGAAAAAAAGAAAAAGGAAGAAAAAACAAAAAAGCAAAATAAAAAAGGCAATCTTAATATTTTTAGTAATTCTCATTTTATTGGTAGCAATTTCTTTAGGAATTTCAGCACACCAATGGAAAACACTAGCCAAGGAAATGCTAATAAATCAAAATTCCATTGTGTTAGATATGGATAAAAATGAAATTGCACAATTAGGTTGTGAAAGAAAAAATGAAACCATAGCATCTTCTAACATGCCAAATAATTTGAAAAATGCTTATGTTGCTATTGAAGACGAACGTTTCTATTCTCATGGAGGAGTGGACATTAAAAGAACAGGAGGAGCCATTGTTTCTTATATTACACATTTTGGAAAATCTTCTTATGGAGGAAGTACCATCACGCAACAATTAGTAAAGAACCTAACAGGGGACTCAACAGATAGTATTACAAGAAAAGTAAAAGAATGGTGGAAAGCATGGCAATTAGAAACTTGCTTATCTAAAGATGAAATATTAGAAGCTTATTTAAACATTATTTATGTTGGTCCTAATATGTATGGGGTAGAAACAGGAGCCCAATACTATTTTGGTAAATCTGCCAAAGACCTAGAACTAGAAGAGTGTGCTTTTTTAGCAGGATTAAACCATTCTCCAAATTCATACAATCCTTTTGAAAAGAAGGAAAATGAAGAAAAAATCACAAAACGAACCAAAACTGTTCTTTCTAAAATGTTAGAATTAAATTATATTAATCAAGAAGAATATAATACAGCAATTAGCAAAACAGAACAAGGACTTTCCTTCAAAAAAGGAGAAATCAAGTCAAAAGATGCTGTTTATTCTTACCATACAGATGCTTTGATTTTAGAAATAACGGAGGATATTGCTAAAAAATACAATATCTCTAAAAGCTTTGCCACTAATTACATTAATATGGCAGGATTAACCATTTATGGAACGCAAGACTCAAAAATACAAAAGCAAACAGAAGCAGAATTTGAAAAAAGTAAATACAGCAAACCATCCAAAAAAGAAGATGGCAATTCCTCCCAAGCTGCTATGGTTATTATTGACCATAAAACAGGACAGGTTGTTGGATGCACTGGAGGATTAGGAGAGAAGACAAAGGCAAGGTCTCTAAATAGAGCTACCCAAAGTGTTAGGCAAACAGGTTCTTCCATTAAGCCTCTTTCTGTCTTGATACCAGCCATTGATAAAAAAATTATCACAGCTTCTTCTATTTATGATGACACAGAACGTGACTTCCCAGAAGGCTATCATCCAACCGATTACAATCCACCACTTGGAAAAGTAACAGTTAGAAGAGCCGTTGAGTCTTCTCAAAATATACCATTTGTAGAGATTATGGAAGAATTAAAACCACAAAATTCAATTGCCTATTTAAAAAGGATGGGAATTAGCACACTCACCAAAGAAGATGAAACGCTAGTATTATCTTTAGGAGGCTTACAAAAGGGAATAAGCCCATTAGAAATGGCAGGAGCATATAGCATGATAGCAAATGATGGAGAATATATTGAACCTACTTTTTACACATTAATTAATGATGAAACGGGAAAAACGATAGTAAAAACAAAACAAAAGAAAAAAAGAGTAGTATCAAAAGAAGTAGCTTATATCGTAAAAAATATATTAACACAACCAGTAGTTGGTCAAAAAGGAACAGCAACCTATTGTAAAATAACAGGTGTAGACGTGGCAGCTAAAACAGGAACTACAGATAAAAACTATGATAGATGGCTTTGTGGTTTTACTCCTTATTACACTGCTGTAACTTGGTATGGTTATGATGAAAATGAATCCATAGAATTTAATAAAAGAAATCCTGCTGGACTATTATGGGCAAATGTCATGTCAAGAATTCATGCTGGTTTAAATAGTGCTACTTTTCAAAAACCAAATAGTGTTTCAAGTTGTACCATTTGTGCGGAAACAGGAAAAAGAGCAACAACGGGATGCGCTAATACTTATACAGAATATTTTTTAAGAAATACTTTGCCAGCATTATGTGACAAACACGCAGGAACCGCGTTAGAAGAAAATACAACCAAACCAGTACAAAATAAAGTAGAAGAAATTATACAAGGAATTACACATGATATTGACGCCGAAGACCCTCAACAAGTATTACCAACAAATCAAGAAAACAACCATACAACTCAAAATAATACAACCACTCATACTAATTCAATTACTAATAATACAACAACACCTAGCACCAACAATGTAAATACAAATATGCCATCGAATAATAAAACCAATAATACGAATACCAGTAATACTACTAATAATAACACAAATGAAACTAGTAACTCGAATTCGCAAGGAAATGCTGTCAATAGTAATAATTCTGACAAAAGTAATACATCTAACAATACATAAAATTTAATAGGAGAAAAGCAATATGATAGATATAAAAGAAACCATACAAGAATTTATAGAAGGAAAATATAACGATTATCCTAAAAAATATTCAGTATATGAGTCTTTAAAAAATAAAGAAAATAGTGAACTACAATATATATATAATGAATTTAGTCTACAACACGAATTAGGCAATTATTTAAGATACAAGTTAAAAGAAGATTATATTGTAAAATTCGAATACAATATAAAAGATTTAACAGAAAATAGCTTATCAATTGATACTTGTAAGAAGGAAATTGATATTTTAATTATAAACTACGAGACAAAAGAGAAATATGCGATTGAACTAAAATATTTGAAAAATAAAGCTTATCCATACAGAATGTATCAATGCATTAAAGATATGCGATTTATGAATGATGTTCTAAAAATCAAAAATGTAAAAGAAACTTACTGTGTAGTAGTAACAGAAAATAAGGGATTTTATGAAAGTATAGATAACGAGAATAAAGATTTAATTAACAATAAAGATTTATTAGAAGCTTATTACAAATACATAAAAGATTTACAAAGGAAACGAAAAAACTTAGAAAACAAAGAAATTTCTAAAAATGAAATACAAAAAATTGATAACCAATTAAAAATGGCTTATGAAATTACAAATTACAAAGAAGAATTTCCATGTATTTATGAATATTTCCGAAATTCTAATAAAGATTGGCTACGTGGGAAATATGTATATAGTAATTTAAGAAACGATTTAGGCATAATTGATATACACGATTTTAAGGAAAATATAAAATTTGATTGGATGCCCATAGGTGATGAAAAAAGCAAATATTATGTTTTAAAGTTCGCATCTACATTACATGACCAGTAATCTTGTGAAAATTAAAAAAAGTTTATATACTATTTCTATAATCCTTCCTAATTTGCATAAAAGAATTCTAATAAACAAGAGGTCAAACAATTAATATGTATAATTTATGGAAAATTAAATAATAAATGAAAAATATAATTATAACTGGGGTCTAGTGGAAAGTTTTATTAAAGGAATATCAAGATTAAAAATATTCGATAATAACAAAAGAATACAGTTGATTTTAAACTATTAAAGAAAAAATTAAAAGAATGGAATGAAAGGTAGTAATTAAAGTGAATTATGTATAAAATATAAACTTGAAATTTATGAATAATAATAATGAATTACCAGGATCAAAAATAATAAGTTAGTTATATGACTTAAAAGTGGCTGGTATAATGGAATAGATGTTTTTAAAAGAGGATACTAAATGTAGGCGTCTATATTTTAACTTCTATATGTCACCTGTTTTTATATTTATCTGGTTACATATATAATTTCGACAAAAATTTTTCTACTACATTGACAAAGTGATATATAAAAATGTGAAATTAAATCCAATATTAGATATGAAAAAAGTGAAACATTTTGAAATTTTCGATATAAAAAACGTGAAACTTAATTGACTTCTATTGAAGGATGATATATACTATAAATGAGAGGTAAGATTATGGAACGAAAAATTTATCAAGAATTAATAAATTGGAAAAATACAGATATGCAAAAACCATTAATGATAATTGGTGCAAGACAAATAGGAAAAACTTACATCATAAATGAATTTTGTAAAAATGAATTTAAAAATTATATATATATAAACTTATTAGAACATTCTGAAATAATAAAAATTTTTAAAGAAGAAATCAACACATCTGAAAAGTATAAAAGAATGAAAATATATCTAGATGAAGACATTGATGTTCAGAATACTATAATATTTTTTGATGAAATTCAAGAATCCGAGGAATTAATAAGTGCATTAAAATACTTCAATGAAAGCCTAGAACCATTTAAAATAATTTGTGCAGGAAGTTTATTGGGTGTTAAATTAAAAAGAATGCATTCCTCTTTTCCTGTTGGTAAAGTAAAAATGCTAAACATGTACCCAATGGATTTTGAAGAATTTTTAGTCGCTGATAGAAAACAATCACTTATTGATGAAATAAAAAAATGTTATGAAAATAATTTAGCTATGGATTCTGTACTACATAATAAGGCTTTAGATTTGTACAGATTATATTTATGTGTTGGCGGAATGCCAGAAGCCATAAATAATTTGATTACTAATAACAATGATATTTTAAAATTTGATAAAAGCATTATAGAAGATATTTACCAATCATATTTAAATGATATGAATAAATATGTAGATAATAAATATGAAGCAAGTAAAATAGAAAGCATATATAAATCTATTCCATCTCAACTTGGAAATCAAAGCAATAAATTTCAATATGGAAAAATATCGTCAAATGCTAGAAAAAGAGATTATGAAACTGCTTTAAATTGGCTTCTTTCAAGCACAATGGTACATAAATGTCCTATACTTAACAAAGTTGAAATACCACCTTTAGGTTTTATTATAGATGACCATTTCAAACTTTATTTAAGTGATGTGGGAATTTTACTAAATATATTACAGGTAAAATATAACGATATAATTTTAGATAATCTTTTACAATATAAAGGAATTATTGCAGAAAATTATGTAGCGACACAGTTGATTGCAAATAAAAGTTCATTAATATATTGGGAGTCTGGTAATAAAGCAGAAGTTGATTTTATATTATATAATGATGATGGAATAATACCTATTGAGGTAAAAGCTAATGATAATGTAGGAAGTCAAAGTTTAAATGTTTATATGAAAAGATATAATCCTAAATATGCTATAAGAATTTCAACAAAGAATTTTGGAATTGCTAATAATATAAAATCTATACCTCTTTATGCAGCATTTTTAATAAAATAACTTCTAATGGGAAACTAAAAATCTTAATGCTATCAGATATACAAGAAACATTAGATTATGATAAAAGAAGTTTGAACGGAATAAATAGAATTATCGAAATAGAAAAACCCGACTTAGTCATATTAGGCGGAGATAATTGTGATGGTACAATTTTAAAAACTGAAGAAGAATTAAGAAAGTATTCAGATATATTTTCAAAACCTATGGAAAGTAGAAAAATACCATGGGCACATGTATTTGGAAATCATGACCATGATATAGAAATAGATAATATTAAAAAAACAAAAATATGTGCTAAATAAGCCCTCTATGTCGTGTAGATGGGATATTGTACATTTTGAACAATTAATGTGGTACTGGAATAGTTCAAAGGAAATAGAAAAATATTGCAATAAAAAAATTAATGGCATTTTGTTTATGCATATTCCACCATGGGAATTTCAATACATAGTAGAAAATCCGCAATATACTAATGCTAAAGGTAGTATGGAAGAAGTAATGAAAATAGGAATGTTTAATTCAGGAATTTTTTCTACTATATTACAAAGAAACAATATAAAATGTATTGCTTGTGGACATAGTCATAATGATTGCTTCGAAGGAGAGTTTTGTGGAATTAAAATGTGCTTAGATGCATGTGCAGGATATAGCCCTTATGGAACAGATGAGTTAAGAGGAGGAAGAATATTTGAAATAGACGAAAACGAGATACTAGTCAAATAGAAACATATATGGTTCATTATAACAATTTATAAAATGCTAACAAAATTCGAAGAGTAGGAGAGAGGGACCGTTTGGGATAATTAAAGAATTTTAAGATTTTAATAAGGATACAAAATAAATTTCAAAACTATATCTAGAAGATCCTACTTTGTGCAAAGTTAATTTTTATATATGCAATTTCAAAAACGAACATTTGTTATAATTATTTGTAAATAAAATTTGTATTATAATTTTGTAAATACTTTATAAAATTTTCGTATAATCATTATATAATTTTATATTTTAAACGCATCAAAATTAATTTTAAAACATTTTAATATCAAAGGCAGCAAATTATATGTTTGATAAATTTATATATTAATTCATATTAGTGATATTTTTATGAATTATAGATAACCATTGATGTTTTAGATAGTTTTATAAGAAGTTTATGAATTACTGAAAATAAGTCAAAATATCGACGCACGAGAATCAATTTTAAGCCGTTTTTAGAAATTAGGTATATAGTTTGTCATCCAAAAATATAGCTTGTTTTAGAGTTTCAAGCATTTTAGGCATTTTTAAAAATTTGTAAGATATAGATTTAAAATAAAGATAAAAAATTTTGTAATAAACAAATTATATAAATAAATAATTAAAATGTCTAAAAATTGATTTTTAAGCTTAATAAAAATATTGATATAATTAGTAATACAAAAGAATTAAAGTAATTTAAGTGAATAGTAATAGGATTAAAGCAGTTGAATGCTAGATATATGTAAAAGTATAGGTATTTTGCTGTTTTATATTATGCTTCTATCTCTATTTACGCAAAACTTTGATTTTGCGCAATGTTATATATTTATAATTAAAAAGATAGATGGCAGTATTATACCACCTCTCCTTCTCTCTTCTTAATTATAAATATACAACATTTTTTATTTAAACCTTCTTAAATAACTTTCCATTTGTTCAATAAATTCATCATTATTTTTAGACTGTGTCATATGGCTAATTACTTGTTCAGTAACATCTGCAACTGGCATGCTGTTCATAGCTTTTCTTAAAGCAAAAACAGTATCTTTTTCTTTTTGTGTAAGTAATAAATCTTCACGTCTTGTACCAGACTTATTAATATCAATTGCTGGGAAAATTCTTCTTTCAGACAATTTTCTATCAAGATGAACCTCCATATTACCAGTTCCCTTAAATTCCTCGAAAATAACGTCATCCATCCTACTTCCTGTATCAATTAAAGCAGTTGCCAAAATAGTTAAACTTCCACCAAATTCAATATTTCTTGCTGCGCCAAAGAATTTTTTAGGTTTATGCAAAGAAGCTGGGTCAATACCACCAGACAAAGTTCTTCCAGAAGAAGGAATTACTAGGTTATAGGCTCTCGTAAGCCTTGTAATACTATCTAATAAAATAACAACGTCTTTCCCTTGCTCTACTAATCTTTTGGCACGTTCTAATACCATTTCTGCTACTTTAACATGATGTTCTGGTAATTCATCAAAAGTAGAATGAATTACTTGCCCCTTAATAGAGCGCTTCATATCTGTAACTTCTTCAGGTCTTTCATCAATTAATAAAACAATCAATTCGGCCTCTGGGTTATTTTGAGAAATGCTATTAGCTACCTTTTTCATTAAAGTAGTCTTACCAACTTTTGGCTGTGCTACAATCATTCCTCTTTGTCCTTTTCCAATTGGAGACATTAAATCGATAATTCTAGTTGCATAGTCGTTAGAAACTGTTTCTAATTTTAATCTTTCATTTGGATAGATTGGTGTTAATTCGTCAAATCTTTTTCTTCTCATAGCTTTTTCAGGATGCTCTCCATTTACCTCTCCAACGAAAATCAATGATGGGAATTTTTCACCTTCTCTAAATCTAGAAATACCTTTTATAATATCTCCTGTATCTAAACGAAATCTTCTAATTTGAACCATAGAAATGTAAACATCTTTATCGCTTGATAAGAAATTTTCTCCTCTTAAAAATCCATATCCATCTGGCAAGATATCTAAGATACCTTCTACTATGGCATCTCCATCACTGGTTAGTTTATAATCTACAATAGGTTCTCCATTTTCATCGTATTGTCTTTCTGGCTTGTCAATCTCCTCTATTTTTTCTTCCTCTTCTATCTTATTGGTTACTTGGTTATTTGTAATTTGTTTTAAAACGGTTACCAATTCATCTTTTTTTAATTTTGAAATATTTTTAATATTGTGTTCTTTTGCTAATTCTTTTAACTCTAATAAAGTCATTTCTTCTAAACTTAACATAGAGACCTCCTTTTTTCCTTTTTTACTTTGTTTATTGCTTATAGGGATTTTTAACGAATTAATTCAAGATTAATAACATATTTATTATAACATAGTTTTTTACAAAAAGATACATTTTTTCCCAAAAAAGGAATATAATTTAAAAAATTACATTCCCCTATCTAAATATACTCTTTCATTTGGATAATACATATCTAATTTTTCTCTTGCTGTTTGTTCAACATAGTCTAATGAAGTAACATCATTTTTCTTTTTGGCTAGTTGCTCTTTGTATTCTTTTTGCTCATTTATCTGCGCTTGCAATTCTTTACTGTTAGTAGTATATTGATTTAATGTTTTTTGTTGATTGACTAATGTGAATATGACATATATGCCAATCGCTAATATTAATAATCTTTTATAGATTTTATGGTTCTTTTTCATCTGTAATCTCTCCATTTTCTGACTTAATCCTTACGGATATACATTTATATATTCTACATTTTATTGAAATTTCCTTCTTTTATTTTCAATTTTTTACAATTTTTTTCGTTTTGCTTATTTTTGTGCCGAAATTTGTAAAATTTTTTCTTACATTGATAAATAAAAAGTGAATTGGTTTGAAAAATAATCTATGTATTAGTCTGTAAATTGCTTTTAATGGAAGACTTAAGATTTCTAAGACTTTTTTTAGGATATTGATAATTTTTACATTGATTTTAATAATGTAAGAACTAATTAATACCATATAAGCAAATGCACCCAATAAAATGGCTAAAAACATAAATAAGCGCATTTCACCATTATTAAAGATAAAGATAGAATATAGTACAGTTGCTCCTGCCAAAATCCAAAATAAGATGTCTTCTATATAGGTTATCATATCGTTTGTGTTAAATACTTTTCTGGAAATTCTAAAAAAGTCAAATAATAGACCAATTACGATTCCATTTATGATAAAAACTAAAAATAAGTAAGCCTGATTTGAAACCATTACTTGACCCCCTCTTCCCTTCTACTTAAATATTTTGCTCATAAAACTACTTGCTTTTGCTTTTTCGCTTTCTTTGTCACTATAAGTTAAAGAAGATATATCTCCTTCTACAATAACTTCGGATGTGTCGATGCTTAATTTGTTAATTCGAATGTTCTCTCCTTTTACTGTTAACAATCCTAATTCTGTTTCTAAGATAACTACTTGGTCATCGAAACTCAAAACGTCTAGTACTCCTGAAATACTAAGCTTTCCCCTATTTTCTAAAATAAGATTTTGAATTACACCCGTACTTATGCTTTTTCTTTCATCAATTGTCATTTCTTCGCCTCCCGCCTTTTAATTTTTCTTGCTAAATTATATATATTCACGCTTTGTCTTGTTTAGAACGAAAAAAGAAAACTTGACTTATCTTTTTCAAGTTTTCTTAAAAAATTAAATTTCTGGAATTAATTTTTTGTGTATTTCTTCTAATATTTTGTCAGATACTTGGTTTTTAAAGCTAATCGAAATTTTGGTTTCTGATACATTAAATTCTAGCATTTCTAATTTGTTCATTTCTATTATTTCTAATACTGTTTTTATGTTTTGAAAATTTCTTATGATACCATTTCCTACAATGGAAATTCTAGATATATCTTTTTTTACAATACTTTTTATGGTGTTTTCTTCGATGATGTCTGATATCACGGTTCCTGCTTTGTTATTAAAGGTTGATTTGGTAATGATTGGTACTTTGAATTTCTCTCCGATTTCTACACAACGATTATGAAGAACTTTTGCTCCTTCTGAAGATAATGCAAGCATTTCTTCATAAGAAAGGGCTGCTAATTTTTTTGCTTGTTTTAATTTATTGGGGTCAGTTGTATAAACACCATCTACGTCTGAAAAAATGTAGCAATTTTTAGCACTTAAGGCTGCTGCAATAGCTACTGCAGTTGTATCAGAACCTCCTCTTCCTAAAGTTGTAATATCCATGTTCTCATTCATCCCTTGGAAACCTGCTATGATTACAATTTTTCGTTTTTTCAATTCAGTTTTAATTCTTCCAGTATCAATCCATTTGATGATGGCATTTTGATTGGTATTATTGGTATAAATACCTGCTTGCCATCCTGTTAAAGAAATAGCAGGATATCCCATTTGATTTAGTAAAATGCTTAGTTTAGCTGTCGAGATTTGTTCTCCTGTGCTAAGTAATACGTCCATTTCCCTATCTTTTGCTTCTTGGGATATTTCTTTTGCTTCTGAAATTAATTTATCTGTGGTTTTTCCTTGTGCAGAAACAACTACGACAATGTTGTGATTTTTTTGATATAATTCGATTATTTTCTCAGCTACTAATTTCAATTTATCATTATTAGCAACTGAACTTCCTCCAAATTTTAATACAATTGTGTCCACTTGAATCACTCGCCTTTTGTAAGTTTTAATAATAGAGAGTCGAGTTTTTTTTTAATATAATATAGATATTTTTTTATTTAAAAATTTTTTTTTTTTATTTTTTAATAAATTTACAAAAATGGGTAAAAATATACAACCAAAA
>CANPHV010000002.1 GCA_947573965.1 uncultured Clostridium sp. | reverse complement strand
TGCCCTTTTTCTATTATTTTGGTTTTATTTTTATAAATTTTTCTTTCAAACTATTGTCTCCTTTTTCCTATCTTTTTATTAAAACTCTTGTTGTTTTTCTACTTGATTCGTATTTTCTAATAATTTTATTCGTTCTTCTGGATCCTTGTTGATATTAAATTTTTGATAAAAATTCATTAGTTTAGAATATTCACCCTCTTCACACTTAGGTAATACTGTTCTTTTTGTGTCATATGTTATTTCTCTATTTCCATACCAACACAAATATAATTTGTCAATGTATTCTCTAGGTACTCTTTTTAAGACCCCTATAAAATTACTATGTGAAACTGGAGAATATTTCCCATCTTCATATAACTTATACAATAGAGTATATGGTTTTATATTAATTGGAAATAAATTTACTTTATCAATATTATTTTCAAAACACCATTCAATACTTTGTATGGTATCTCTCGTTTGCTCTTCTGTCGTTAAAAAAGGAGTTCCAAAAATAACATTAGCTTCTGCTCCAAATCCAAATGATTTTATTAGATCAATTCTTTTTACAAATTCCTCATTATCGATGTATTTATTTAAGCAATTTTCTCTAATTTCGCTATTAGAACTTTCTAAACCTAATTCAATTACTACTTCTTTATCTTTTAATTTTTGTTTTATTATTTCTAAAATCGAGGTATTTATAGTCAAATAATGTGTTTCAAATATTATTACTTTTGCACTTGTCTTTGATAATTCATCTAATAGTACTACAATATTTTCCATTGGCATTTCTTGTGTATCTAAAACACTACCTAGGCTGTTTAATAATACTACGTTTGGCATTTTTTCTAGACTCTCAAATATTTCGTTTATAATTTTCGTTATATCTGTTTTTGTTAAATTTTCTTTTCTAATTTTTCCATAATCGCATATTATACAACTTCCATTTTTACTACATCTACATCCCTTGCTAAAGAAACATATTTGTAATACCTTTCCATCAAAAAAAGTATCATATTTCTTGTCTGTAAAACCTTGATTTTGTTTTTCTTGCCTATGGATTTTGATTAATTTTTGATTTAAAAATTCTCTTTCGATTGGATATTTTATGTCGTCTAAAAAATTATTTCTGCTATTTTTACTCATATATCTATACTTCCTTATATATATTTACAAATTTATAATTTTTTCTATTATTTCTATTATTTTCTCATTACTTCTCCATTATTAAATTTTGAAATTCCATTTCTGTCAATTGAAAACAAAAAATTAGTTAATTCGTTTTGAATTGCTAATTGTTCTCTTCCATAGATTCACATCTTTTTCTTACTTTATACATTTTAAAACGTTTGTTCATTTCTGTCAAGAATTTTACAATTTTTAATATTAAAATTTATACTATTGAAAAGACTTTATTTTATTGGGATGAATCCATTTCCATAATTTTAACTAAAACAAAAAATGACAAAATTCCAATTTATTTTTGAAATTTCATCATATTTCGACTTTGGAGCGTTTTAGGAGGTTATTTGCGAAAAAATCCCCTATTTTTAGTAGTGTTCCTCCCACATTCTTCTCAAAAAAATAATTGACTAATCAACTGTTAAAATTAGTATAGCATGAAAATAATAAAATTAATAGTATTTCGAAAAATAAAAAGCAAAATTGATGTTGCATCAATTAACAAAATAAATGCAATTCTTGTTGTTAATCACATACTTTGTGATTAACAACTCAATAAAAATAAGTATAGCTTTTGATTTCTATTTAATGTGATTAAAATTGTAAAGTCAGGCAAACTATTTGAAAACTCCGAATTTACAAATGGGTACATATATAAGAATATATAATAAAAATTGTTAGTATTAGTTACGAATTTTCTGCTTAAGTAAAAAAACTTTTGGAAACTGCTTCCAAAAGTTCACTTTTAACTATTTTTCATCTTCATATGATATTGTAAAAGTTTTTGTTTTCTCTCTTTGTTAGATTTTTTTAAATAGGCAATTTGTTTATCATATAATTCATTTAATAAATTTATTTGCTCTTCAGATAAATCTTCCTCTTTTATCTCACCATTACGATATCTCTTTTGAAGTGCTAGTAATTTTGTTTCCTCACTTTCAATCTTTTTTAGAGATGCACTAAAGGCTTTTTTATTATCTACTATTGTTCTTTTATCACTAATCATTTTTTCATTTATAGCATTATCTGCATTTTTATTTTTGTAAAATAATTTCTTAAATAAATTTTTTATTTTATAAAAAATTTTATTTTCATTAATTTTTATTAATGATTTCTTTTGTTCATTACTATTCATAAATGTACCTCTAATTAATCTATAACTTGTCCTTCATTTTCTTTTTGGTCTATTAATTTTTCTGCTGCTGAAATATTTTTTGCTTCGCCTTCTAATTTACCAAGTTCACTTTCTTTTAATAATAAAGCATATTTTTCTAAAATTTGCTCTACAGAATTTGAATCAAAATCTATATGTCCTGTTTCTATATATTGTTTTACATTAGTATTTGAAGGGAAATAATGTTGAGACATACTATATGTATTATCTGATTCTCCTTCTTTATTGTAATACCACCATATCGCCGAAGATTCTTGCTCATTTTGCTCTGTTACATGATTGTATTGCATATAATATGCTCTAGATGAAACAACAACTGGATTTTCCTCATCTTCATATGCTGGTAATCTAGAAGTTTCAAATTTTTCTCCAAATTGTTTTCCTTGTAATGTTTCCCCATACTCGACAATATATGAATCTAAAGCATTATCTAATATTTCTAATACATCTTCCATCTCTTTGCTTCTATGTGCTGGATATTTTTCTAAAATTGCATTTACTGTTTCTATAATTTTTTCTACGTTATTATCTAAAAATTCTTTTTTTTCCATAATATTACCTCCATTTTTACAAATCTAATTATATTATCTCATATTAATTCTTTTTTCGCAAGTCTTTTCTTACAAATTCATGAATTTTATAAAAGGCTTGGGACTTAGTCCCAAATATAGAATTTTGACTACGGAGGAAAAATTCAGTGCTTGTTAGGAAGTATATTTGGGTACAAAAATTGTACTTAGTTTAAATTTTCCCTCTAATTTTTTCATTTTTGATTACTTATTACTGCACCAATTTTATAATTTTCTTTTTTAGATTTTGAAAATTTCTTATCATTTTTTACAAGCAACTAATCTTATCAATTTTTGTTTTTCTTTGTTCAAAGTATTACTAATTGCTATCTTTTTTATATCCTAATGGCACAATTCCGGGTAAATGTCCTGATTTAATAGCACCATTTAATCCAAATTTTGTTCTTTCTGACACTATTTCAATTTCTAACATAGAAAAAATCAACCTTTACAGTTGATTTTTCAATACTTCGCCAAAGTGCGACGATTTTACTTAATGGAGCCAATAAGCGGAATCGAACCGCTGACCTACAGGTTACGAATGTGATAGAACACTTGTTTTAAAACATTGCAAATTGTTACAAAGTATTGTAATATCAACTTTTTGTGGCTTTTTGTTATTTTGAAATATCTTGCAATATTTTAGCTTTTTTTAACTTTTGTCACTTTTTTGTCACCAATCCGTCACCAGATTTTTTATTGTTCTTAGTCCAAATATTAAAGCTTTTTAACTTGTTCTTTTCATTATTGTTTTCTCTGTTTTATTTTAAAAAGCGACAAATGTCAAATAGATTTTCAACTTTTTATCTGTTTTCTGGTTTTTTATAGTACATTATTTGATTCAATTCACAATCAAGAACAAAACATAATTTAGATAAGACATCTTTATCATATCTTACAACAGTTCCTTCGTAATACCTTCTTATTACTTGATGATGCAATCCTGTCTTTTTGACTACCTGATTAATTGTAATATGCTTTTTATCCATAACACTTTTTATATTAAATTCTATTTCTCCGTAATCTTTATACATTATAATACTATCCATTTTTTACCCCTATATTATCTTAACATTTAAACCGAACATTTAAGAGCCGTTTATTTATTCTGAATATATATACAAAATAAATTAAAAATGCTATAATGTTGATACTATAAAAATAAGAGATAATGCTACTTATCTCTTATTACGCCTATTTATTCGTTTAATATCAACTTTTAAACGACTTTCTAATAGTTCAGATGGATTAACTTTAAATACTTTTGAAAGATTATCTATATAATCACAAGAAATATTTCGTTTTGCATTTTCCATTTGAGATACATATACAGAGCTTGTCCCTAAAAGTTCTGCTAAATCTTCTTGCGACCAGTTATTCTTTAATCTAAAATAAACTATATTATTAGCAAGTATTTTTCTAGTTTGAGTAATTATATGTATCACCACCTTTAATTTAATACTATTGTATTATGTTCAATATGTTTATACCATATTACTACTGTATTAAGTTAAAAATTGTAAATAGGCATTATAGATATTATAATGAAAGGAGGTAATGAAGTGCTTTCTAATAATATAATGCAATTTATTCTTTTTCTTAATAATTTGCCAACAGAAACTTTTCAAAAACTGATAGTATCTATGCAGATTTTTCTTATCATTATAGAAATACTATATTTCTTTTACATTAGGCATATAACTAAAAATTATTAGAAAACCAATAATTATGGAAGAATTTTTTAAACAACCTATTTTAGAAAAATTATACGATTTCTTAAGTATGGACTTTGAAGAAAGATTGCTACATGATAAAAAGGAAAGCAAAAAGTATCATGATATTTTGGCAGAAGAAGAACAATTACATTTAATGCTTATGGATATAGTAGAAAATGATAAGGATAAATTAGAAAAATTGATGTGTGTTATAAGGGAGCTAGAAGATTATTGTTGTAAAGAAACAGAATACTGGAATAAAAAATATTTTCAATTAGGATTTACGTGTATGATAGATACTAAAACACCTATAATTTCCAAACCTTCCGAAAAAGAAACTTTTTCTATGAGAGTTCATAATTTTTTAGATACCCTTAGAACAAAAAAGCTTGATGAAAAACAAAAATTG
The DNA here is from genome assembly GCA_947573965.1 of uncultured Clostridium sp. Taxonomy (GTDB): domain Bacteria; phylum Bacillota; class Clostridia; order TANB77; family CAG-508; genus CAG-269. The sequence continues at coordinate 35,791 of CANPHV010000002.1, read as the reverse complement.
TTACTTTCAACCTTTATTAATAATTTAAAAAAAGGTACTGAAAATCAAAAAAGAAGATTTTTAATGTATTATAATTTAATTTCTAATAACAATAAACTTTTAGGATATACTGATATTGCAGAAATTGAGCATTGTAGTAGTAGTGCAATAAGAAATTCTGTTGGTGCCATCATTTTACAATTAGTTAGACTTGAAGATAGTCAAAAATTACTTTTTTTTAGTATTATGAATAATCTTGACATATAAATATGTCTATTCCTTATTTTTAATGACAAAATATTTATAGACAATAACTTACACTACTTCAATATAAAACTTTTTAATTGTTGCGATTTTAGATATTTATACATCATAAAAATAGTATTTTAGATTAGTACTAAAACAAAATAGAATAATATCACATTAATTGGCAAATAATAATATAATAATATTGACAATGTAATCACATTGTGTTACAATATAAATATATAAGAAATATGGAGGTGTTTGCAATGGCAAAAACAGATACATTGAATATAAGAATTGAACCAGAATTAAAAAAAGAAGTTGAAGGAACTTTAAACGATTTAGGAATGAATATAGCTGAAGCTGTAACAATATTTTTAAAACAAGTTGTAATGACTGATAGTATCCCTTTTGCAATAAGGAAACCTAAATTAAATGCTGAAACACTAAAAGCAATGGAAGAAGTAGAAAAAGGAATAAACTTAAGTAAGGGCTATACAAATTTAGATGAAATGTGGAAAGATTTAGAGAAAGAGGATTAAATAATGTTAACAGTAAAATACAGTAATTTATTTAAAAAAGACTTAAAACTTATGAAAAAAAGAGGGCTAAACATAGATTTATTAAAAGAAATTGTTGAAAAGTTAGCAAATAATGAAAAATTACCTGAACAAAATAGAGATCATTTTTTAACAAGTAATTACAAACGGATATAGAGAATGTCACATACAACCTGACTGGCTTTTGATATATAAAATAGATAAAAAAGAATTAATATTAACAGCCTTTAGAACTGGTTCACATTCGGATTTATTCACATAGTAGAAAATAATAAACTTATCTAAAAATCAATTATTAGGAACTAGAACTAGTTCCTTTTATTGTGTCGGAAATTTGCTTTTGTCGTTCCCTCTCCTCTGTTTGTTTGAAAATATTTTTCCAAAAAAATTTAATAGGTGGTTATCCAATAAATAGAACTTGGCAAAGACATAGTTTTTCAAACTATGTCTTTACCTCCACTCACAAAACTATGGAATGTCTAATTTTAAAACCCTTGATATATAAGTGTTAGAGTGCCATTTTATTAGCACGCAAAAGTATGGAATTTTGTATCTTTATTTTTAGTGTAAAATTCCATACTTTTTAGACAGATATTTTTATCAATATATATCAATTTAAAATTTAATTTTATAAATTCTTCTTGCTTCGTTCGTGCTTCAATTATATTTTTTACTATTTCTCATTATTCACTTTCTATTTGACTTTATCCTTATTTCATTTTTAGTATTATTTTTTATAGTGTCGGAGTATTAATCATTTATTTTTGCCTTTTTTATAGTGTCAAAAAATTATTAGATTTTACTTCTTTTTTATAGTGGGGAAAAATTATACTACACCCCTTACGCATATATCTTATATATTTTATGAATGTCCACCCACTGTTCTTTTCAATTAATATATTTCTATCATCTATAGGGGATACCTATTAATCGTTTTATTTTTAAAAGAAGCGGTTTCTTTTCCGCTTCTTTAATCCATTATAATTTTATTTAATTTTCATTTCCTATTTGATAGCTTTTATCTATATTTTTAAACATTTAATATTTTAAGTAATGAAATTATATAGCTTGTCTATTTTATATCCTAAAAATATCATTTAAAGACCTTTTTAGCTATTATATTTCTATTATTTCATGTTTCCTATTAATGTTGGTCGTGATAATATAGCAGTAATTCCTTTTTTATTTTCAAATGGAATAATCCAATTCACACCACTTATCTTTTTATCTGTATAATATTTTTTTGTTGGTTCTCCTATTTTCTTAACGATTCTTTCATGTACTGCTTTCCTGCTTGTATATAATGATACTTCTTTTTTGTAATAGTCTATATTGACTATCGTTTCTTGTTCTTCATAATCTGTATTATAAAATTTATTCATATTCTTTCACTCCTATTTTATTCAATATCTTTTTCTGCTTCTTCTCTAATTTTAACTAGTATTTGTTCAACTTTTGATATTTCTTCCTTATTGTTTTCAGTATTTTCCCTTTTATTTTTCCATTGCTTTGGTTTCCTATTATTTAGCCAATATATTTGAGCTGTCACATTTCCATCTAATGCATTTTTTAGTAAAGCATTTTCAACTTCAAAGTCTATTATTTCTTTTCCCTTTTTTAAGGACTCCGAAAACTCCGAATACTTATTTTTATATTCATAAAAGGTAGATGTTGAAATATCTAAATTATTTGCTATTTGTTCATCTGTTAGTCCTTCTCTTGCCCAACCTTCTATTAATGTCAATTTTTCTTTAATATCTTTCCATTTTGATTTTGCCATCTAACCACTCACTTACTTACTATTATTGTTTGTATTTTTTGCTATCTATTTTTTAGTATCTAATTTTTAGCCATCTATGTGTATAATTTCTATATACCTAATTTGTTATTTTTCTATTTTATGCTTGTATCGGTATATAATTTTTATACACCTAGTTTTTATTGTTTTTTATTAAAATATCAATCTTTGTTGTCTATTTTTGTTATTTTAGCTTGTCCCATTTAGGTGTATAATTTTTAGCCATAATATTATATATTACCATACCAGCTTTTTAAAAAGGAGGATTTTTTATCCATTTATTAGAAAATATATAACGGTTTGGTTTATGACCTCCACCATTAGAAAAATATACCCTTTCTATAAACCCTTTTTCTATTAATTCTTTAACAGCATCTGAAAAAGTCTTTGGTGAGACTACATTACTTCCTAATGATTTTGAATAATCAAATTCCTTTTCTCCATTAGCCCATAATTTCATATACATATACACTATAATTGTACATGGCTTTAATTTCTTAAAATTCTCACTATTCATCATACTTTTTGTTAGTCTGATATGTTTGTCTTTACTCTTTGTTCCTTCATAATCCTTAAATGGTGCTTTTAATGCTCTACTCATAGAACATCACTTGCTTATACTTGCTTTTATCATAAAAATAGAGTAAAATATAAATAGATGGCTTATATAAGTTATTTTGAAGTAAGATTTTATTATTGTTTGCAGACCTTATAAAATCTTGCTTTTTTCTATTTTTTATTTTCATTGATTCCACCTCCTCTAAAGACTTTTTATTTTTGTCGTGTATTCTTCATGTTGCATATTCTGTACTTCCTGATTATGTACCCAGTTATCAACCGCTTCTTTGTTAAAGTTTAGCTTACTACCTATTCTAAAGTGTGGTATTTCTTTGTTTCTTACTAATGACCTTATACTTGAAACGGAACAGTTTAAATAATTAGCAACTTCTTTTACATTAAAAATTTGCATTTTGAACACCTCTTTCGTTATTTCTTAATTAATTTATCAATAATATCAAATATTTTCTTTTTTTCTTCACTTGATAGCTCTTTTCTTAATTTTCTTGAAAAGTTTCCATCAGTAATCCCATATTCATTTGCTACTTGCCAATATTTAATGTTATTGATTCTCAAGCTTTTTCTAATATCTTCATTTGCCATTTTCTCACCTCCTAAAAAGTTTTAAATTTATTTTTTATATCGTTGACAATATATATAATTGTGTATTATAATGTCAACAACAACCACAATAGTATATTATTACATTTGTGTATTGTTTGTCAATATAGATACACAATTTTGTATTATTGCTATTGCTTAAAAAAATTAAATATATGGAGGTGTATCTTTTGAACATTACCGAAAAATTGATAAAACTACGAAAAGAAAAAAAAGTAACACAAGAACAATTAGCGCAAGACTTAAAAATTTCTATAAGTGCAATTAGAAATTACGAAAACTTAAAAAATCCACGCATTCCTAAAAATGATATTTTACTAGATTTTGCTCAATACTATAATGTTTCAATTGAATATTTACTAAATAACAATATTGAAAATAAACAAACTAACAATATAGATATAGGTAAAGAATTGCACTTATCTGATACAGCTATAAATAAAATTAAAAAAATATCAAATGAAAATTTATCAAATGAATTAAATACTTTTCTTGATAATATATATCTCGAAGGACTTATGAGACAAATACATTATTTAACAAGTATTTATACTCAAAAAAACAATAATCTTGTTTTTTTATCTAAATTATATGATTTAGAACCATATTTAATCAAAGTTATCAAACAAAAAAATGATAAAGTGAAACAAGAAACGCAAAAATTATTAGAAATATTTAAAAATAAGATGATTTCTTTTTATGATTTTATATATTCTTACACCGAACATGATATAAATTTTATTAGTGATAGTAGTTATGACCTATTTCAAGAATCACTAGATAATATTATTGACTATTTTAATGAAAATGATGTAAACTCTTTAAAAGCTGAAATGGTTGAATATATTGATTTATGCAATGAAATTCTAAATAAAATTATAGTATATGAAGATTTTAATAAATATCACATAAAAGAAGCTTTTGATAACTTTTTATATCGAATAGCTCCTATTAATTATGATTATGGTCTTATTTATTATGCCGATTTAGATAAATATTATCAATATATGAATTGTGATTTTTCTGAAAGTGTACTAAAAAAAATACGAAATATTATAAAAGAAAATACTGATATTTCTACCATTGATACTGTTAGACTAAATGAAATAATAGAAGAAAGTAGGCGACAAAATGGCAGTACAAGAAATAATAAAAAATAAAAAATACAAAATAGACATACCAATAGGCTACAATGGAAACAAAAGAATAAGGCACATAGAAACCTTTTATGGTGGTAAAAAAGAAGCGGTACTACGTGAAAACGAACTAAAAATACAATTAAAAAATAATACCTATGTCAAGAAAAATGCTATGACTATGCAAGAATTAATTGATGAATGGCTAAAATCTAAAAAAGGCAATATTGGAATAAAGACATATCAAGAATATGAAAGATACTGTAAGAATATAAGTCATTGCATAGGACACATAAAAGTTAAAGACCTAAATGTCAAAATATTAGAGGATTTTTATAATGAACTTAAAACTTGCAAAGGAAAAGGCAAAAATAAAAATGGATATTCTGAAAAAACAGTTAAGCACCACTATACCCTAGTATCAGAAATATTAAATACAGCTGTAAAATGGGGATATCTATATACTAATATCAATCAAAATGTTACTCCTATAAAAGTACATAAAAAGGAAATTCAATGCTATTCTCCAGAAGATGTTGAAAAACTAATTGAAGTATTGCAAAACGAACCTATTAAATATCAAGCAATTATTATGCTAGCTTTAGATAGTGGTTGTAGACGTGGCGAATTGACTGGTCTTACATGGAATGATATTGATTTTAAGAAGTCAACTATTGATATTAACAAAGTAACTCAATATGTGACTGGATATGGAATCTTTGAAAAGACAACTAAATCAGACACAAGTAATAGAATAGTATATATTACACCTACAACACTTCTAATATTAAAAAAGCACAAGTCTGAACAAGATAAGCAAAAATTGCTATTAGGTAACAAATGGCAAAATTCAAATAGAGTTTTCACAACAGATTACGGCGGAGATATGCACCCAGATACACCATCAAAAATTTTAGAAAAACTTATCAAGAAATATGACCTAAAAAGAATTACATTTCATGGTTTAAGACATACTAGTATTTCACTACAAATAACAAGTGGTATTCAATCTCAAATAATAAGTAAACGAGCTGGACATTCTAGTGTTTCAGTAACTCATAATATATATTCACATTTCTTTGATAATGGATTCAAAGAAGTTGCTGATAAAATGGATAATTTTTTACATGTAAAATCAGTATAAGAAGTGGTTAAAATTTCCGCTTCTTTTTAGTTCTAAAAAAGTCCGTCGCTTTTTGACTTGCATTTCCAGATCCATCTTTCTCCAAAAAAATCTTTTCAATTAATATATATTCATCTCCACTATCTAATTTTATTTTACTCGAAACATTGATTTTCTCCATATTTATTTCTTCCTTTCACAATAAAATATCTATTTTGATGATAACATTTACAATATTTTCTTTTCAATAAATTATATAAAAAATAGAATTAGCTCCCTCGAATAAAAAATATCAAGAGAGCTATTTAGAAATAGAATAAAAAGTTAATTTGTTACATTGTTCAACATCTTTTGCAGTTCTGATTTCCTTTTTTCGTATGCTTCCTGTGAAGTTTCTTCTCTTCTGTATGAATCTTCCAAGTTTTCTAACTCGTTAATCATTACAAGAGTTACTCCAGCATTTGCAAAACTTTGTGTCCATTCACCTTTCATCTTATTTCCTCCTTAAGCCTTTTATATTTTACATATTACCATAGAAATGTATAAAAAGCAATAATATCATGCTGGGTTTCAAAATGAAGTTCAACACTTTTCCAAAAAATAATCTATGTTTTCTAGCTTTATTTCTGATATTTTTTGAAATCCGTCACTTTTTCGTCACTTTTTGACCAACAAACAAAAAATAGCAAGTCTTGAATCGCTTGCTATAAGTGGAGCCAATAGGCAGAATCGAACTGCCGACCTACAGGTTACGAATCTGTTGCTCTACCAACTGAGCTATATTGGCATTTTAGTTTTTCCCTTTTAGTACATTTTCCCATTGACAACTTTTTTCTTATCCCAATAGTTGTCAACTTTTCACAAAAATAATTATACTATAATAATTTAAAAAAAGCAAGTCGAATTAATCCTCTTGCTCAAAAGTCTTATCCTCATAACACTCTTTACTGTTTACAACCCCTAATAAATAAATCTTACAAGTTCCTTTTTCATTTTCCCTAATCCATTGCAATTCCTCTTTCGTAAACAATTCCTCATTTTCTTTAATTCTTTTTTCTATAAAACTGTCTAACGTTATACTTTCCATATCCAAACAACCCTCTTTCGTATGGAAAATATTATACAATATTAAATTTAGAAAAACAAAACCCATTTTCGACAAAAAAGTCCGTAATGTCTTGCAAACACTAAAGACTTTTTTCAAAACTTTTTTATATTCTTTTTTATTTTTTATATTCTTCTGCTAAAATCTTATTTCGCAAATCATGCCAAGTATTGCCACTAATATATTTCAAACTTTCTGAATTTAATAAATCATTTTCTTTGGCATAAAAATTCCACTCTTTAATAGTTGGAAACTTGACAAAATCTCTTGTTATCTTTTTCAAACATTTTACGGACTCTCTATATTTTATTCCCATCAAGTCACCTTCATGGAATTGTTTTTCATTTTGATAATACGAATTGATTAATTCATTATATCGTTTACTTATTTTCCTTGTTTGCTCTGAATTTAAACCATTCTTTTCAATTGACTCATGTAATTTTTCTTGTAATTTTTTAAAATTACTTATCATCTGTATCCCTCCTAGTTAATTAAAAAATCTATCATATTATATCTAAAAATCCCATGTACTACAAATGTCATTTTTTGTCGCTTTTTCTAGTATTCATTCATTAAATAATATCGTTTAAATCGTACTATTTTTCCTTCTCGATTTTTTTTACTTTCCCATTTACTGGTAAATTGATACCCCTCTTCTTTCAATTCTTTTACTCTTGCTGCAAATTGCGTAATTCCTAAATCCCTATATGCTTCCCAACTTGTTATGCTTCCAAAACCATATAGATAATTAATAATTTTTTCTCTTTGCGTATTTTTCATTTTTCATCACTCTCCTATATTTTTAAGTCGTACCTATTGTTCGTTTTGCGTTTTTTCTCATTTTATCGTACTTATTGTTCGTTGTCAAGATTTTGCTCAAAATTTTAATATTTTTTATTTTTATTAATTTTTTATCCCTTGGTGCCGTAGTTATTTATTTTTTCAATTTAATAAATTTTTTATTTATTTTTGCAAATATTTTCACTTTTTTTACAAACTTTTTCTTTACTAATCGAACAATTTGTTATATAATCAAATCATCAAATTAAAGGAGATTGATTATGAATAGAATAAAAGAGCTCAGAATGGAAAAGCATTTATTGCAGTCTGACGTTGCAAAATATATTCGGAAAGTCAGAAAGAGTTGTTGGATTTTATGAAACAGGAGAACGTGACCCTAACACTGAAACCCTGCTAAAATTATCCGAATTATTTGATGCGTCAATTGACTATATTTTGGGAAAAACCAATGTAAAAAATCCAGATACCGTAGAGCTAGGCCATATTGATATCGCTTTTGCTAGTGGTATTAGAGGACTTAATAAAGAAAATCAAGAAACCTTAAAAAATATTATGAACGGCTTACTTGCTAAACAAGAATTGGAGGATTTAAAAAAAGATTAACCATGGCAGACTCTGATTTATATGATAAAATGGAAAAAGAACATATTCATTATATCAACCATAAGCTTACTTTTACTAGAGGTGCTATTGCACATTGTGAAAAAGCAACCGCTATTGTTGTCGATGATAAACAAGTAAAAAGTGAAGTGGCAGAAAATACCGTCTTAATGCAAGAATTAGGACATTATATGGCAGGTGCCTACTATCACACGAACAGTCCGTATGAATTAATCGAAAAAATGGAACATAAAGCAGATAAAAAAGCTTGGGAAGAATTCTTTCCTTACGAAGAAATCAAAAGTTTAATGAAAAAAGGCCTAACCACTGCTACTCAATTAGCTGAGTATTACAATGTGGAAGCCTCTTATATGGCAAGATGCCTAAACTATTATTATAATCAATATAACGGTTTTAATTAACTTTCTACTTTACCTAAAACAATAATCCTAAGAGTATCATCATCTGTACAACAAGATAATGTTATTTCTGGTTTTCCCTTTGTATCCCTTTTAATATAACTTACTTCTTCTGCTGTAGTTATAAACTTATCATAAATAGTATATTCTACTCTTTCCCCTTCTAAAGTTGTTATATAAATTTTATCTCCTAATGTTAATTTTTTATTATCTGAAAAAATTGTTCCATTTCTATAATTATGCCCAACAATTAAATTGTTTCCTTCTTGATTTAAGTCCCCTGTTGAATATAATAAACATGGTGCATTTTCCATTCCCTTAACCGTTACTTGATTTAAAATTGGAATATCTACTTCTGTTTTGGGAATTTCAATCTTTCCTATTGTTTCAAACCCTTTAAATTCTGTTGGTACAGCCTCTATCCTTTCTTCTGTTTCTACTGGAAGTATAGTGTCTTCTTGTAAATTAACCTCGTTCTTTTCCTCTTTTAATATTATGGTTAATGGTTCTTGATAGCACATACTAGACTTAGTAGAGGTCATCGGATTAATTCCCACTATCACTGTTTTTTCTATAATTTTATCTTTTGTGAAAAAATATTGTTTCATTAAAATTACGCTAAACATAAAGAAAATGATACCATATACAAGATTTATATTTCTGATTTTTCTCATCCTGTCCATTTTTCCACTCCCTCATCATAAATTACTTGTATATTGTATCATTTTGTTTTACATAATGCAAGTTAACTTTCTATTTTTCTCTTAATTTTGTAACTCATCCTTTTTATCTTCTGGTATAGAAGTTTCACTATCCTTATTCTCTTCCTTATCTTGGTCATCTTTATCGTCTTTTTTATCTTCCTCTTCCACTGGGTCTTTTGGCTTTTCTGGTACAATTGGTTTTTCTTCTTCTTTTGGCTCTTCTGGTTTAGTAACAATTTCCTCTACTTTTTGAGGTGGATTACTAGGTGTTTGAACTTCTTCCTTATTCATACTTCCATTCGCATTTCTCCATGGATTGTTAGAAGCTGGGTCTGTGGGGTCAAAACCTCTTAACTCTGGATAAGCAGATATTTTTTTAGCAGATGGTTTTCCTAATGGATTAGAAGCACTACTAGAAAATTCTACTTGTGTTCCGCTTCCACAATTATTGTATATCCATAATGCATCTGTAACAGTTAATCTTATACAACCTGCTGAAGCAGAAGTTCCCAATTTATCATATTCCCAGTATTCTAATGTACTATTATCTGTACTTAAATATGGTACAGAGTGGAACAGAATATTTCCTACTATTTTCACAGCATATTGCCCATAAACGCCACCAAATAAAGCTCTCCATTTATATCTCGTATTTGTAAGCTTGTACACCCCACTCTTTGGCGTCGCTACACCAGTAGAACATACCATCGCTTTTACAGGCACTGTATATTCATTATTACCATCTTTTCCATAAACCGTAACTACATTAGAAGCATAATTTACTATAATATAATAAGGTGCTTCATGACTTGTCGTCGTTACCTTTTCTTTTTGTAGTTCCTCCTCTGTTGCCCCTTCATTTTCCGGTTCTTCTGTTGAAATAGCCTCTGAAATCCCCTCTAATTTCATAGCTTCAATATTTATAGTTGGCAATCTCATTGTTTTCTTTTCTGCTATCTCATTACTTGCCTCTACGATATTTTGATTATTCACCATAAAAATAGCCCCTACTATAATTGCAACAACTGTTACCATTGCTCCCAATAATACTATCTTTGATTTCATTTCTTCCTCCTTCTATTTTCCAAATGTCCTCTTTAGGGTCTGTCCCAAAAAGGGCCAAAAAAATCTTTTTTTATTTTCTCTTATATGATACCATATTCTTTTTACTTTGTTAACATTTTTTCGAAAATATTAAAATTAAAAGAACCTCTTTTATTAAGCTTTTTTTGTGGCTTATTAAAAATGGTTCTTTTTTATTAAATCTTTTTAATACATACCGTCCATTCCTGCCGGCATTCCTGCATCATGACCTCCACAGTTGCATCCTTTTGGCTCTGGTGCGTCGGTTACGATGCTTTCTGTTGTTAATACCATGGAAGCGATAGATGCTGCATTTTGTAGAGCACTTCTTGTTACTTTTGTTGGGTCTACAATTCCTGCTTTTTTCATGTCTACATATTGTTCTTTTGCCGCATCAAATCCAACACCAACTTCTGCTTTTTTAACGTTGTCTGCAATAACGGCTGGTTCTAGTCCGCTGTTTCTTGCAATTTGTTTTACTGGTTCTTCTAAAGATTTTAACACGATATTAACGCCTAAGGCTTCTCCACCTTCTAAAGAATTTACTAGTTTTTCTACTTTTGGAATAACATTGATTAATGCGGTTCCTCCTCCTGCGACGATTCCTTCTTCTACGGCTGCTTTGGTTGCTGATAAGGCATCTTCAATTCTTAGTTTTTTGTCTTTCATTTCTACTTCTGTGGCAGCTCCTACTCCAATGACAGCTACCCCTCCTGCAATTTTAGCTAGTCTTTCTTGTAATTGTTCTTTATCGTATTCGCTTTTGGTATCTTGTATTTGCGCTTTGATTTGCCCTACTCTATCAGCAATTTGTTGTTTATTTCCATTACCATCTACTATAATGGTATTTTCTTTTTGTACTTTTACTTGTTTTGCTCTTCCTAATTGGCTAATTTCGGTGTCTTTTAATTCTAATCCTAAGTCCTGCGTAATTACTTCTGCTCCTGTTAAGATAGCCATGTCTTCTAGCATTGCTTTTCTCTTGTCGCCAAATCCTGGTGCTTTAACAGCTACTACATTTAATACCCCTCTTAATTTATTAAGAATTAAAGTAGATAGTGCTTCTCCTTCAATATCATCACAAACAATTAATAATTTTCCTGATTCTTGCATGATTGTTTCTAATAATGGTAATACCTCTTGTATATTGCTAATTTTTTTATCGGTTAATAAAATGTATGGATTGTCTAAGATAGCTTCCATTTTTTCGGTATCAGTTGCCATATAAGGTGATAGATATCCTTTATCAAATTGCATTCCTTCTACGACATTTAATTCTGTGTTTGAAGTTTTTGACTCTTCGATGGTAATGACTCCATCTTTGGATACTTTTTCCATTGCATCTGCAATTAAGTTTCCGATTTCTTCACTATTAGCTGAAATGCTCGCTACTCTTGCAATATCTTCTTTTCCGTTGATATCGGAACTGATTTCTTTAAGTCCTGCCACCGCTGTTTCTACTGCTTTGTCAATTCCTCTTTTGATTGCCATTGGGTCTGCTCCTGCTGCTACGTTTTTCACGCCTTCTTTAATCATGCTTTGTGCTAAAACGGTAGCTGTTGTAGTTCCATCTCCTGCTATGTCATTTGTTTTAGTGGAAACTTCTTTTACTAAACGTGCTCCCATGTTTTCATATTTGTCTTCTAATTCAATTTCTTTGGCAATGGTAACGCCATCATTGGTAATTAATGGTGCACCAAAGCTTTTGTCTAATACTACATTTCTTCCTTTTGGTCCCAAAGTTACTTTTACGGTGTCCGCTAATTTGTTTACCCCTTCTAATAAAGATTTTCTTGCTTCTTCTCCAAATTTTATTACTTTTGCCATTTTCTTTCCTTCCTTTCAAAATTTAATATTTCTTAGAGGGTATCTCCTTTCCCTCTTTTTAACTATTCTACAATTGCTAAAATGTCGTCTTGTTTTACGATTATGTATTCTGTTCCTTCATATTTTACTTCTGTTCCAGAATATTTGCTAACAATTACATTGTCTCCTTTTTTTACATTAACAGGTTCTATTTTTCCATCTATTTTTTCTCCTGGTCCTACTTCAATTACTTCTGCGATTTGTGGTTTTTCTTGTGCGTTTCCTGCCAATATAATTCCACTTTTGGTTGTTTCTTCGCCTTCTTTCATTTTTATTAATACTCTGTTTCCTAATGGTTTAATCATTTTAATACCTCCTTAAAATTGTTTTAGCACTCTTGTTAATCGACTGCTAATACTTTATACCCTTTTTGCTTGCTTGTCAATACCTTTTTTTCTTTTTTCACACAAAGTTCACATTTCTATTATATTCGCTTCCTTTTATGATATGACTTTTCTTGCTTTTTTCCTCTAAAAAAGGTATAATAATCCTATGAAAAAGTTAATCGTAAATCAAAAATATGATGGAAAAAAATTGAATAAGTTTTTATTAGAAAATCTCCCAAATCTTTCTTCTAATCTTCTTTATAAAACACTACGTAAAAAAGATATTAAGGTAAATGGAAAACGTGTTTCGGAAAATATGACTGTTTATGAAAATGATGAGATTTTAGTGTATATTTCGGATACTTTGTTAGAGAATACTTCTTGTTTGGATATTGTTTTTGAAGATGAAAATATTCTTATTTTGAATAAGCCTGTTCAATTAGAGGTAACAGGAGATAATAGCTTAACTTCTCTTGTACAGAATAATTATAAGACTTCTGATTTTCTACCTATGCCTTGTCATAGGATTGATAGAAATACGACTGGACTTGTGCTTTTTGCTAAAACGGAGGAAGCTTTGTCTATTCTTTTGAATAAGTTTAAGCAACATGAGATAGAAAAGCATTATCTTGCTCTTGTTTATGGTTCTCCAAAGGAGACTAGCAAAAGATGCGAGGCTTATTTGTTTAAAGATACTAAAAAGGCTCATGTGTATATTTCTGATGATTTTAAAAAAGGCTATCGAAAAATTATTACGTCTTACCAAGTTTTAGAAAGATATTCTAATCATACTTGTCTTTTAGATGTTGCAATTGAAACTGGTAGAACGCATCAAATTAGGGCTCATCTTGCTCATTTGGGTTTTCCTATTGTTGGTGACCGGAAAATATGGCGTTAATGAGATTAATAAGAGGTTTGGCAAAAAATATCAAATGCTTTGTAGCTATATGTTAATGTTTAATTTTGTGTCTGATGCAAGTTTTTTAGATTATTTAAAGGGAAAACATTTTGTTTTAGATACTAAGAATTTTGTAAAAGAAAAGAAGGTTTGAATTTTATATTCATGCCTTCCTTTTTATATCGTTAGAAAATTTTTCAAAAATAATTTTTTCTACTAGATTATTATATTTGTATTGTTTTAACTGTTAATAATTTTGTTTTTGAGGAATTACTCCCCTTATTCCTCCTCTTGGGTTTTCTACGTCTCCATCATATCTTGGAATTAAATGAACATGTACATGCATAACAGATTGCCCTGCTGATAATCCACAATTCATCCCAATGTTATATCCTGTTGGATGGTATTTTTTATCAATTGATGCTTTGGCTTTATCTATTAATTCGAATATAGCTTGTCTTTCTTCTAACGTTGTTTCGAAAAAGTCTTTCACATGTCTTTTGGTCATGATTAATATATGTCCTTTACTTACTGCAAATTCATCATATCTAGCAAAGGCCATTTCGTTTTCTATTATAATTTTTTCTTTTTCTTCTTTCCAACTACAAAATAAACAGTCTTTCATCTTATCATCCTCTTTTTCTTCTATCTTATGATTTTTACTAATTTGGAGCGGATGGCGGGAATCGAACCCGCGCTATCAGGTCGGAAGCATGACATTCTACCACTAAATTACACCCGCATTTTTATTTTAACTTTTCATAATGGTCACTTTGTGCCTGTCCCAAAATGACTGTCCCAAAATGACCCCTTTGTTTTGGTGGAGATGAGGAGAGTCGAACTCCTGTCCATAATACTTTCCAAATAGACTTCTACAAGTTTAGTTTATCTTTTTTATTCGTCTTATTTTCACCGACAAACAGGTTAAAACAAGATATAGCTTTTAAAAATACCCCCTACTTTAAAAGCAAAAGTAGGCTCGTTTCCCACTAAATTATGACACTTTGACTAAAATTTGTGGGAAATTTTAGCAAAGCGTAGCTGCGCTTAGGCAGCTAATGCTAATTCTCTATTATCAGCGTTTATATTTAATTTCCCGTTTTTTTAAGTGGCCAACGAGAATCCACTACTTGCTTTCTATTCTTCTGGTAATATGTCGAAACCATTACATCCCCGCATACTTCTTTATTATACTATATTTATTATGATTTATCAATATTTTATTCTTAAAATCATATACTATTTTAGGTGATAAATTATGAGTATTGTTTCAACCAGTATTTCTTATAATTCTGATGTCTTACGACAAAATTTAAGCTTGTTATTAAGAACTTATTCTTTTTTAAACGTCCAAACTGTTGGAAATAGTGTTTTAGGAAAACCTATCTATGTCATTAAACTCGGACGTGGTTCTAAAAAAGTCTTTTATTCTGCTTCTATCCATGCTAATGAGTGGATTACAAGTCCTGTTCTAATGAAATTTATTGAAGATTACTGCCAAGCCTATGTCAATAATTCAACCCTTTATGGCTATTCCATTCGAAGTCTTTTCCAATCTACTTCCATTTTTATTATGCCTATGGTAAATCCTGATGGAGTAGATTTAGTGACTGGTAATATGGCAATTTCTTCTCCTAGTTATCAAAAAGCTCTACATATTGCTAGTCAGTTTACTAGCATTCCTTTTCCAGATGGTTGGAAAGCAAATTTGAATGGTGTGGATTTAAACTTACAATTCCCTGCTGGATGGGAAAATGCAAAAGAAATAAAATATGCGCAAGGATTTACCCGCCCTAGCCCTCGTGATTTTGTCGGTTATGGTCCTTTAACAGAACCTGAAGCCTTAACCATTTATAACTTTACCCTGTCACATGACTTTCGACTTGTTATTAGCTATCACACACAAGGGCAAGAAATCTACTGGCAATTTCAAGATTTTACCCCTCCTACTAGTCGTGCCATCGGAGAGCAATTTGCTAATTCTAGTGGTTATCTTTTAGCTGATACACCTTATAACTCTAGTTTTGCCGGTTACAAAGATTGGTTTATTCAAAACTATCGTCGTCCTGGTTACACAATTGAAGCAGGAATTGGCGAAAATCCTTTACCAATTTCTCAATTCAATGAAATTTATCAAGATAATTTAGGAATTTTAGTTTTAGGTGCTACTTTATGATTTTATTATTCCCAATGAAAAGATTTCGTTTAAATCTCTTCATTGGGTGTACCTCGATTATTTAGGATATCTTGTTTTATTTGATTAATAGCATCTTTAACAACTCCGTGTTGCTTGTCCATCATAAATATATCTTCCATTTATTTTTCTAACAATATCTCTTAATTGTATATTTTCTGGTAAATCTTGTTCGAAGGTAATATACTTATATTCTCTATTATCTTTGTATTGTGCTACCTTATATCTATGATATTCCTCATCGTTTTCATATTTATTAGTTACCATATAGATTTCACCATTACTTAAATCAGAAAGTTCTTCTCTAAAATAATTCTGTAAAAAATCGAATTCTCTTCTATCAAATTCTAATTCTTCCTCTGCTGTTAATTCGATATTATTTGCGTTATTATTAGGATGAAACAAAACATCTCCTAACTCTTTAATAAAATTTTCGATAAAATCATTTTGTTTAATATTTTCTATTATTTTATTTAAGTTTAATTCCAAATTTCCCCTCCTTCTTATTTATTTTCTACTAATAATTCTGCTTTTCCTGTACCATAATCAATTTCAAAATTGTCTTGTACATTATAGATAAATTTATGAAAAGAAACCCCTTCTTCTTCCACTGATTTTGCTTCTATTTCAATCCCTGTTGCTAATTTATTTTCCCCACTATAAATAGGCGTTACCCTATACAAGACATGATAGTCTTTTTCTTCTTTATTTTTAATTTTAATCCAATTAGCCACTTGATTTTCATATTCTATCATGGCAGAATTTAATTGCCTAGTACCAGTTATTAAGTTTCTTTTATTATTGTTCTCATTTCCTAGTTGCCAAGCAATTAGATGACATCTTTCGTATAAATGATAACGGTTATTTTCACCATATAAATACTGAACCCAACCAGTAGGTTTGTACGAAAGGCTTTCTCTTTTGGTTCCTTCTGGTGGCATCGTAAATTTACACACATTAGCAAAGGCTACACCTGCTCGATTAAATTCATCAAGATTTGAATAGTATTCGAACTCTTGGGTTGTAATGTCTTTTTCCTCAAAATATGGTACGTTATTATTGATACTTATTACGATTTCTCCTGAATAAGGTGGAATGGCATCTATGTTAACACTAGTATTATTGGTTATATTGGTTTGTGTCGTTTCACTTACTACATTTTCTGATAATTCGCTTTTATTTTGCAGTGCTGTATATAAAGTTAATACTAATGATATTATAATGACAATTGCTACTTCAATTTGTTTTAATTGATTTTTTACTTCTCTCTTTTTCATATTCATCGACCTTTTTATTTAATTTTTGTAATCTTTACTTTTGGAAAAATAAGAAAAAAATATTAGATACTAATGTATCACTATTATACCTCTTTTTTCTTGATTGTCAAGTACATTTCAACTAATTTGCATTTAAAAAAGCAAAAAGATTATTTCTCTTTGCTTTTTTTATCATTTCTTATTTCTAACCAATAGCCAGTCTCAGTATATTATATGTCTATATTTTTATTTTGTACTTTTTTCGGAACAATGTCAATATTTTTTACAAAAAAATAGAGGGAAACCATTTTTATCGGTTTCTCTACTCTATTTTGTGCCAAAAAGGTCCGTCCCCTGTGGTTCCGTGACGCCTTGGCTCTATATCTGGATTTATTTAATAATGGTTCTCTTTTCGTCTGCTCCCACACCAATATATTTTACTGGTACTCCTGTATATTCTTCAATAAATCGAATATAATCTTGTGCATCTTTTGGAAGTTCTTCAAAGGTACTTGCTTTTTCGGTATCCCATCCACCTTTTAACGTTTCATAGACCGGTTTACAGTTTTCTTTGTCAAGTGGCACATGCTTTATGATTTGTCCTTTATATTCATATCCTACGCAGACTTGGATGGTATCAAATTTTCCAATAGTGTCCATATGGTTAATACATAAAGACGTAAGTCCACTTGTATTTTTAGTATGTTTTATCATAACTAAATCAAGCCAACCAGTTCTTCTTGGTCTTCCTGTTGTGGTTCCATATTCATGTCCCCACTCACGAATACAATCTCCAATTTCATTTTTTTGTTCTGTGACAAATGGTCCATTTCCTACTCTTGAGGTATAAGCTTTGATAACGCCAACTACTTCTTTTACTAAGGTAGGTCCTATCCCTGCTCCAGAGGCTGTTCCACTAGCGTTTGGATTAGAAGAAGTTGTCATTGGATAATCGCCATGGTCGTTGTCTAACCAAAAAGATTGGGCTCCTTCAATGATAATTAATTCATCTTTTTCTATGGCTTTATCGATAATTGGATGTGTATCTGTAATAAATTCCTGTACCGTTTCCTTATATTTCATACAATAATCATATTCTTCATCTGTTGTAATGACTGGGAATTTTTCTTCCGCATAGTCTCCCTTTTCTATTAATTGATTTGCTTCTGCTACTAATACATTATATACTTTTAGGTTTTCTGTGATTTTATGCTTTAATTCTGTTTTTTCACAAAATAAATCATTCATTCGTATATTAGTACGTCTTGCTTTTTCTTCATAGGTAGTTCCTACGCCTCTTCCTGTTGTTCCTACTTTATTTTCCTTTAGCATTTCGTAAAGTCTGTCTAGTTGTTTATGATGCGGTAATGTGATATGCGTTCTTTGGCTAATAGCAAAGTTATTTTTTTCTACTTTTACCCCCGCTTCTCTCATTTGCTTAATTTCTTCTGCTAATACACTAAGGTCCGCCACTACCCCAGGTCCTATCATAGAAAGCACCTCTGGTCTAATGATGGCAGATGGTAATAAATGCATCGCATATTTTTTTCCGATTGGCTACTACGGTATGTCCTGCATTACTTCCTCCTGTTGCTCTTATTACTATTGATGCGTTTTTTGCTTCATAATGTACTGCTCTTCCTTTTCCTTCGTCTCCATATTGAAGTCCAACTATCATTTTTACAGCCATATTTTTTTCTCCTTTTTCTACTATTTTTTTCATTTGCATTATATCATTGTCATTTACCTAAGTCAAATCGTTTTGCAATGTTTTAGTAGAAAGGAAAATTCCTCAATTAGGAAAATTAATTTCTAATTGAGGAATAATATCCTTTCTTAATAGGCATCTTCTATGCTCTGTTCGATAAATCTCAAAACATTTATTACAATTCAAGCACTTACTTTCTTGGTTTTCTTTTAATCTTTCTACAAAGTTCTCATCTACAATAAATGGTCGACACATAGAAACAAAATCAATTCCTTGTTCTAAAGCATTTTGTATTTGTGTAGCATTTCTGAATCCACCTACTAAAATAATAGGTATCTTTACCTCTTTTTTAATAGCTAACGCATTTTCTAAAAAATAAGGCGTTTTTTGTTTGCATTTTTTCCAATTACTTCCGGCTTATCTCAATCGCATCTACACCATCTCTTTCTAGCCATTTGCATACTTGTATCTGGTCTTGAAGAAAGGTTTCATTTTCTTCTTTATTAATAGTATCTATTTTTACAGTAATTAAAAAATCATCACTTATTAGTTCTTGAATAGCAAGTATTATTTCATGAACAATTCGATATCTATTTTGAACACTTCCTCCATATTCATCTTGTCTTTTATTGTAAAATGGGTCTAAAAATTCACTTAATAAATAGCCATGTGCTAAATGTATTTGAACCCCATCAAATCCTGTTTGTTTTACAGTTTTAACTGCTTTTACATAATTTCCAACACATTTTCTAATCTCTTCTTCTGTCATAGCCTTTGAACCATTCATGTCACTTGGCGATTTCGCTTCTTGTCCTGCTACATTTTTAGCTCTATATCCACCAGAAGAGAGTTGAACAATTATTTTTGCTCCATGTTGATGCACTTTAGTAGTTAAATCATTCAATTTTTCTCTATTTACCTCTTGATTAACACATATATGTGTAATATCTGCTCTTTGTGTTCTATCAACTGCCATGTGAGAAGTTATTAACAGTCCAATTCCACTTTTAGCCAAACTTTCATATACCTGAATATAGTCTTTGGTTATTTCTCCTTCTAATGTTCCTAAATGTTCATTTGTAGCAGAACGTACAATTCTATTTTTTAACTTAACTTTTTTGATTGACACACTATCCCACATATTCATTTCTTTTTCGACCTTTCTTATCAAAAAAGGATTTTAAGTACTTTCCTAAAATCCCTTTTTTTCTATTATTTTGTTATCCATTTTACTAAATCCAAATTAGCTGGCTCTAACAGCATTTCATGTTTTGGCATAACCCTAAAAGTATAACCATAGTTTCCACCAGTTGTTAGTTCTATTTTAGAGGTAAAATAGTATTTTTTCTTTTCATCATCTTGGTCCTCTAATTTCATTGGTGTAATGCTAACATTTTCTACCACACCATTTTCTAATATTTTTCCATAATACACTTCTACGGTTACATTTTCTACACTAATATTTGGCAATTCTACTTCACATGCTACTTCAATATTATTTCCTGCATCAATTGTGATATTATCTAAATTATTTACTTGATTAATTTTAATATCTTTCCAATTTACAAATAAATCTTTCTTCCATGAATTGTAGGCTGCTACATTGTCAATATCACCATAATATTTTTTCGTGACATTACAAAGTGGTATATATAAGTTGTTGGTATAATCTACTAACATTCTTGCTGTACTGTATTTACCACCTGTTGTTATGATAGAATTTTTCATTAATTCCACCCATTTTTTGGATATTCCATTTTTATCTTTATCATAATAGGTTGGTATGATTTTTTCTTCTAAGGTACGATACATACTTTGGCTATCTGCCATATCTTGTGCCTCATAAGAGTCATATTCTGCATTCGTTCCAATGGTCCATCCATTGGTTTGAGTATATCCTTCTGCCCACCATCCGTCTAATACACTAAAGTTGATAACACCATTAACAGATGCTTTTTGTCCACTAGTTCCAGATGCTTCCATTGGTCTTCTTGGATTATTAAGCCACACGTCGACACCGCTAATTAGATATCTTGACATAGCTATGTTATAGTTTTCTAAAATGAAGATTTTTCCTTTGAATTGTGGCATCATAGATACTTCATGAATGTATTTGATTAGGTCTTGCCCTTCTTTGTCTGCTGGATGTGCTTTTCCAGCAAATATAATTTGTACTGGCCTATCGCTATTGTTTAATATTTGTGTAATTCTTTCTAAATCTTTAAAAATTAAAGTTGCTCTTTTATAGGTTGCAAATCTTCTTGCAAATCCTATGGTTAACGCTTCTGGGTTTAATTTAGAGATAATTTCATTAATTTCTTCATAACTATAACCAGAACGTCTTAATCTTTCTGCAGTACTATCTTTTACTAATTTCAATAGTTTTACTTTTTGGTCGATATGTACGTTCCATAGTTTGTCGTCTGGAATGTTTTTGATTTTTTCCCATATGTGGTCATGGTGAATGTTGTCTTGCCAATATGGTATTAAGTATTTGTTGTAAAGTTCTTTCATTTTTGGTGCAAGCCATGAACATGTATGAATACCATTGGTTACATACTCAATTGGTGATTCGTTTGCGGCTATGTTTGGCCATACTTCTCCAAACAATTCTCTTGATACTGCTCCATGTAATTTGCTTACCCCATTTTTCTTTCCAGCAATTTTTAAGGCTAAAATCCCCATGTTAAATCCGTCATCTAAGTCCACACCTGGCTTCATTCCAAGTCTTAGGAATTCTTCTCTTGAAAGTCCTAATCGTGGCCAAAAGTCTTTGAAATATCGCTCTACTAATGGTAATGGGAAGATGTCGTTTCCTGCTGGTACTGGTGTATGGGTTGTAAATACTGTCTTAGAGCTTGCAATGTCTTTGGCTACTTCAAAGGATACTTGCTTTTCTTTGATAATATTTTTGATAATTTCTAAATTTAAAAATGCTGAGTGCCCTTCGTTCATATGATATACGGTTGGTTCTAAGTGTAAATATTTGGTTAATAAATCTACACCAGCTTGCCCTAATACAATTTCTTGGCGAATTCTCATTTCTTGGTCTCCACCATATAGTCGCAAGGTTACATCTCTGTCTTCTTCGTTATTTTTTTCTATGTCTGAGTCTAATAAATATAGTTTAACTCTTCCTACATTGATTTCCCACACTTTTAGGTATAGTCTTCTTTTTGGGAATTTTACAAAGATAACTAATTCCTCGCCTTTGTCGTCTTTTACTGGATTGATTGGCATATCATATAAGTCAATATTATGATATTCTGTCTCTTGTTGCCCATATCCATTGATTTTTTGATGAAAATATCCATTTTTATATAGTAATCCTACGGCTACTAATGGGATGCCTAAGTCACTGGCAGATTTTAAGTGATCTCCAGATAAAATCCCAAGCCCTCCTGAGTAAATTGGTATGGTTTGGTCTAATCCATATTCTGCTGAAAAATAAGCGATTAAGTCATTTTTATTGGCTGGATATTTGTTAGAAAACCATGTATTTTTGCTGTTCATATATCCTTCAAAGTTTTCTACAATTTTATCATATTCTTTTAAGAATGCTGTGTCTTTGGCTACTTTTTCTAATCTTTCTTGTGATACGTGTTTTAAGAATTTGACTGGATTTTTGCTTGATTGCTCCCATAAGTCTTTATCTATTTTTTGAAATAGTCTTAAAAATTCTGTGTTCCATGCCCACCATAAGTTGTTGGCTATTTCTGATAATTTTTCAATTCTTTTTGGTAATTGTGGATTTACCGTAATTCTGTTAAATATGTACATTTGATTGTTCCTCCTTTGTATTTTGCTTTGCTTTTTCTTTTACGTATTTTTTCTACCTATATTATCTATTAAAACTACTTTTTTGTCAAATGTTTTTTTATTTATTTTACTTTTTTCTTTACCCTTGTTTTATATTCACCTAATTTACTCGGTAACTACTGTTACTTTTGAAACCCCACAACCTTTAAACATGTCATATTTCCAACTTGGTTCCTTCCAAGTTTCTTTTACTAGAATTTCAGTTAAATTGCTACAGCTGCTAAACATATATGCCATATTTGTTACCTTAGATGTATCAAAACTTCTTAAGTCTAATCCTGTTAAATTATTACAACCACTAAACATATATTCCATATTTGTTACCTTAGATGTATCAAAGCTTCTTAAGTCTAATCCTGTTAAATTATCACAACCACTAAACATAGAGCTCATATCTGTTACCTTAGATGTGTCAAAGCTTGTTAAGTCTAATCCTGTTAAATTATTACAACCACTAAACATATAATACATAGTTGTTACATTAGATGTATTAAAGCTACTTAAATTTAACTGAACTAAACTTTCGGAAGAATGAAACATTTCACGCATTGTTGTTACATTTGACGTATCAAAATTCTGCAAATCTAATGAAATCAATTGGTCGCATGAAGCAAACATTCTTGTCATATCGGTCACTTTCGAAGTATTAAAATTATTCAGATTTATCGTCTTAGCCTTTGTCCTCCAAAACATATTTTTCATATTAACAACATTAGAAGTATCTAATTCAGAAAGATCTAATGTTTCACATTGGCACCATACAAACATATCACTCATATCTGTTACTTTTGATGTATTGAGATTTTTCATTCCTTCAATATTTTCTATTTTTTCACCTGAAAACCAACCTATGGTATTAAGTGGTTTTATCTCATTTAAAATTCTGATTTCGCATAAATTAGGATTAGTCCAATACATATAACCGTTATCTCCTGTTTCTTCCAACCAAGGAGCTGTTTTTCCTGTATTAAGATATTTGCACATTTCTGCAATTGTTTCCTCTACTTTATCTGGATTTTCCTTTTTAAATTCTTCCCATTCCTCTGATTTTAAAAATTCTCCATATTCTGGATGATTTAACAAATCTTCATAAGTCCATTGTTTTTGTATCAATCCATAATCATTCTTTAAAGTTAATTCTCCACTATCATCTGGAAAAGCACTTTCCTTACTAGCCAAAATAAGAACTTCCTCTTCTATTCCATTTTTAGTGTACAGTCTTGCATAAATAGGATCTACTTGCTCTTCTTCTATACTCCCTATCGTAACCTTTCCTTTTTCATCAATGGTTACATCGTACCCATCAACACTAACAGTTGCTGGCAGATTTGTAATAGGTAACTTTGATTTTTGTTTATCAATTCCCTCTATCTGTTCTAAATTTTTATTCAACGTGTTTGTGTCAATTATTCCATTTCCGCCAAAGCTTCCCATTACTGCGATTTGTACTTTTTCTTTGGCTCCTGCTTTTTCTGTTTCTATTTTTGCTGTATTCGCCTTGCTTAATATCCCATTTTCTCCTGTCAACGTTGCAATACTTATCCCTGCTAAAATTAGCAATATAATTATTGTAATTACTAACGCAATTAAGGTAATTCCCTTTTCCTCTCTTTGTTTCATCTTTTGAACTCCTCTCTCTTTTTTAATAATTATTGGCCGTTTTTTCTCAAGTTATTCTTTTTCAACTTTATTATACATTTAGCCCTATCTTTTTGCAAGTTTTTTATGGCAATCGCTTAAAAAACTTCTACATATTGAAAATACTCAATTCTTATTTTTTAGTAAAAATTTAAAACCTTGATTTTTCTAAGGTAAAAAATTTTTAAGCGATTGCCATACAAGAAAATAGTTACTATCCTCTTGATTTTCGTATTCTATTTTTTTGTGATGGTAAAGTCATATACGTTTGAACTGTCAAGGGTTGCTTCTGTACTAAATTTGATACTGTTTTGTGGTTTAATTTTTCCAACATAACCATTCATGGTTCCAACTTCTTTCCCTTCTTTGTCTATCATCTTTACGATAACAGGATAATCTCCTTGGTCTGTGCTAGAAGTGTTGGTTATTGTGGCTATTAATTGTTTTTTCGGTTTGTTCTGCCTCTGTTTTCTTGCTTTCTTTTGTTTTGCTAGTGTTCATTATTATTGCTATGATAATCACTACTATTGTGATTGCTACTAAAATTGCTATCATTTTCTTTTTACACAAAATTTCTTACACTCTCAGTTTCTACTTCATCTTTTACATTACATATAAAACCATTCGGAAACCATTTGTAGCACTTGATGAATCGTTATTAGGATAGCGATTAGCACTAAAGTAATGATAAGCATTATTGATATAGCATGCACCCCCACGAAAACACACATTCCACCCTTGCCTCGTTCCCCCAGTTACTCCCCAATCATATCTTTCTGGTGAAATTTCAGCAACATTGCCTTCTAAGTCATATATATTACAAACTCGATCATGTTCATTCTTACCTGAAAGAGTAGGATTATTAGCTTGCGTATGCCTAGAAGTCGAACCTGTTTTGACATAAAATTTTCCTCCTGCTCCATCATCTTTTCCATCTACAAAATTCATACAAACATCCCACTGAGTCCCTGTAACAATTCCACTTTTTACATAACTATTATTAATAAACTTCTTGGATTGATCTATAGCCGTTGCTTGTGTAAGAGATGCCCATACATTTACTCCTTTTTTACTTACTAAACCATTCCCTGTTTCAAATCTTCCTATATAAAATCCTTTTGCTTTTAACACTGGAATGCTTTCATCTGATATATCACTTGGTAATCGTGATGCAAGTTCAGTACTATTATATACTGTGATATTTGTAGTTTTACCATATGTCAATGGATAATTTGCATTCTTTTGATAACTTGATGCATCCTCCACTGGTATCCAAACAAACTGATTTCCAGTATCATTGACATCATTTGCTACATCTGATATAACCAAGCCATTCTCTATATCATCACAACCTGGCTTAATCGCAAACCCAACTGGAATAATTGCTGTTCCATTATTCGTATATTCTTTATTTTCTCCTGTTACTATTTCCCCCACTTTTGCTGGTGTCTTTATTACCGTGATTGGCCCTTTTACTGTTTCTGTTTTATTTCCTGCATTGTCAACCGTTAAAATATGCAAATAATACGTTCCGAGTAGTTGTTATTTTGGTTTTTAACTCTTCTGGATTCTCTTTAAAAAATCCTCCCTTATACTTTGCTTCATCTTTTTCTAATTGTGTATCACTTTCAGTATAAACCCACTTACATCTTGTTATATTTACTCCACTTGCTCCGTTGTCACTTTGTGTTACTGTTGCTATTATTTCTGTTTCTGTATCTACAGTTGTAGAGGTAAAGCTTACTTCCGCTTGGTTTGGATCTTCTAAATCTATTTCCTCATTTTCTTGTTGTTTCCCTAATAACTCTACTTTATTTTCTGTTATTTCATAGATATATCCTTCTTTTGTCATTACTCTCAATGTTGTAGCGTCTTTAGCAACTACCTTTGCTCCTTCTAAATTTCCACCTTTGTTAATTTCTTCTTCAATTGCTTGTTTATATCGTTTGATAAATTCTTCTGCACTTAAATTTTCAATTACTTTCTCTGGTCTAAGTCCATTTCCTATTATTTCTAATATTTCCTTATATTCTGCTTTTTTTGTTTCTTCTCCTGCTACTGTTGCTTTCTTCAATATTCCATTTTCTCCAGTTAATGTTGCAATACTTATCCCTGCTAAAATTAATAAAACAATGATTGTAATTACTAGTGCTATTAATGTAATTCCTTTTTGTTTATTCATTCCTTTTTCCTCCTTTGTTTCTTTTTATTATTCCCTTTGTAAAAAATAATATTCCTAGAGCATTTTATCAAAGTAAAAAAACTTCTGTAAACTTGTTAACATTATTTTTTTCATGAATTCTTATTCTTCATCCATATTGCATAATTATCTTGTATCGAAAAAATGTGCCAAAGAAGTCCGTTTTCACTAACTTCCTTTTGGCACATTTTCTAATTACTCATTTGATATTTCGACATCCAGTATCCTGGTAATTGCACCTGATTATCATCGCCCCAGGTGAAGGCTTCTGGTATTTGATATCCTGCTTGGGTCTGTGTTCCTGTTCCACTGATTAATTTTACATTCGTTCTTTGATTTACGGTATCTAAGCTATATTGATATCTTGGTATCCATACAAAATAGCTTGTTGTTGTTGCTCCTGTTATTTTTCCATCGGCTACTGTTCCATCTGTTACTACAATATTAGCCCATTTTCTACTACTATAATCATACCAATCTTTTGGTGCATTGCTTCCATCGTTTTTGATTTTATCTCCTACCTTCATATTGTCTCCATTTTCATCAAATGTCACATAATAGGTTCTACTTTCATTAAATCCAGTTAATACTGGTGCATTTCCACCTATGGTTTCTATTTTTTTCGTTACTGCTGCAATATAAGCATTGGTATTTGCATTTCGAGCTATGATATTTACTGTATAAGTTTTATTTCCTTCTAATCCTGTATAGACATAGTTTTCTGCTTTGTTTGTTCCTTCATGTACTTTACTTCCATTAATGTAATATTCGAACTTTATGTTTTCTGTCATAGCTGAACCTGCTATATTTTTTACCCTTATTACATCACTTCCTGCTGATAATTCTGCTGTCATTTTTGGATTACTATCGTCACTAATTTGATATTTGGTCATCCAATAACCTTTTAGCTGTGTACTTCCGTCATCCCCCCAAGTAAAGGCTTCTGGTATTTGGTATCCTTCTGTTGTGTCTGTTCCTGTCCCTTTGATAAATCTTACATAAGACCTTTGACTTCTTGCGTCTAGTGTATATTCATATCTTGGTACCCATACCAAATAAGTTTCTAATCCATTATTTCTTGTTACAATATTAGCCCAACTTCTAATTCCATAGTCGTACCATTCATTTGGCGCTGTTTGATTGATTGGTACTTCATTATGCTCTACACCGTTTTCATCCCAATATACATAGAATGTAGTATCTTGGTCAAATCCTGTTAGATCTGGAGTATTTACGTCTGCTAATTCATACAGTTTTGTCATACTTCCGACGATTTGCCCTTTATCATCCAAAGCACTTACGTTGATTGCTTTATTTCCTTTGGCCAAATCTTTTAATACATGATTTTCTGGCTCTGTACTTTCATGTACAATTTTTCCATTTAAGGCATATTGGTATTTTGCAATTCCTTTATCTGTACTGGTTTTTATGTCTTTTATTGTTATCGTTCCTGGTGTTGCTGTGGTTGCAAAGTCTATTGTATAAGGGTCATCATTGCTTAAATCTGATAACTGGTATTTTGACATCCAATAGCCTGGTATGGCTGTGTTCTTTTCTCCTTCTTCATTGTCTCCAAAGTAAAAGGCTTCTGGCACTTGATATCCTTGTTGTTGCAATGTTTGCCATGTTGTAACTTGTTCTGTCTCTGCATCCGTAAAATTGTTGTTAGTGTCTACAAATTTTACGTCCATTCTTTCATTTTCTGCTATTTTATAGACATATCTTGGAATCCAAACATAGTAACTTTCAATTCCTTCACTTTCTACATACAAATTTGCCCATTTTTGATTTTTATAGTCATACCAATCTTCTTCTGGAGCTTTTAATATCCAATTTCCTGGTATTAAGTTCCCATCTCTTTCTGTTATGTATCTAGTTTTTTCTTTTACAAATCCTGTATCTAGTTTTGGCGTACATAAATACACTCCGTTTAATGTTTTTATAATCTCCATTTACTACTTTGCTGTCTGATCTACCTGTGTATTCCCATATCTTAATTCCTATTTCTTGACACCATTGTACTTGTTTTTGGTTATTCGGTATTGTTTTTTGAGAAACATAGTAGAATTCTCCTTCAAATGCCATTGAGTATTTTTCTTGCTCGTCTTCCATTTCTTTTGTTATTTTTCTTATATCTCTAATACTTCCTAGATCCATTTCTATTTCTTCGTCTGCTATGATATCATAAAGTATGGTTCCTCCTGCAAAAAGTTCGTTAATATCTACTGTTGGTGGATATTCTGCCAAACAGTCTGCTACATACAATTTCCATTCTTCTGCTATTGCCGACATTTTTGCTTTGAATTTGGCTTCTTCACTTTTTTTGAGTAAGCCGTTTTCTCCAAATAAGGCATTGATGCTGATTCCTGCAATGATTAAAAGAACGATAATTGTTATAACTAAGGCTATTAGTGTGATTCCTGAGATATTAAGTTGTTTTTTTGTTTCTTTTTTTCCCACTTTCCTCTTTTTCCTTTTCTTTATTTTTTATTTAATCTGTTTTTCTAATTCTGTGACTATTTATTTTTATACGCCACTTCCTACTACTACAACAGCTCTTCCAGAATGTGACTTAGTATAATACCCTTCCTTTTCACACTCACCACAATGCCAAGCTTGATTTCCTATTCCACCATGGAAAGCACAACGTGGACTACGTCCTACATAACCATAATCACCTGTATGTGTACAATAATAGGATAATCCACTAAAAGTAAAAATACCACTTTGTAACGAACGAACAAAAGCACATTCTCCCATTGGTCCATTATAAGCATTAGCAGTAGCATTAACACCACAATGATGTCTAAGCCAATTATTACCAGTACTTCCATGCCATCCATTTGTCTCTCCTAATGCATCTCCACTTTTACCATTGCTTCCATTTCCCTCTCCATAATTGTTCCAATATCTTGCTTTTGCTGTTTTCATACTATTTATACTTGTATCACTTCTTCCTGCTGCTACCCATTCTCCATTTAAATTTACAACTACCCCTGAAGCATTTCCAGTAGTAGTTCCTCCATTCTCTATTTTCTCTGGATTTCCATAAGCTGATGCTGATAAAATTGTCATTGCTCCATATTCTGTATTTTTTTGCATATGAATATCCAAATTCTTATTGCTACTTGTTAAGTCTTCATTTATTGTGTCAGTCAATCCCAAAGTTCCTCCTGTTGCTTGCATTTGTCTTGTATAATAAACCCAATCATTCAAGTTAGCTTGCAATGGCGTTCCCCCATTAGATTGCAAAGCCGCCTCTACTTTGTTTGTTTGTCCCAATATTCCTATGATAACAAACATAATAATTCCCATTAAAATCCTTTTCTTCATTTTCCTCTTTCCTTCCTCTTATTTATTTTTCACATATTTTTATGTGTACTTATTGTATCTTATTGTCTTATTTTTTTCAATAGATAAACAAATTGTTACATAAAAATAATAATTCCGTAATTTTCTTGTAATGTACATATTTTTTTATGTATTCTTTTAGAGTTTTTGATATTTTTGTTACAATAAAAATATCAAAATATTGTATTAATTATACTCATTTGTACATCTTACAAAACAGGAGGAAAATATGAAATTCAAAAGGATAAAAGACTTACGTGAAGATAACGACAAATACCAAAAAGACATTGCTAAATTATTGGGAATTTCACAGCAATATTATTCCGAATATGAAAAAGGAAATCGAACCATTCCAATTCAACACTTAATTACCCTAGCCAAATATTATAAAACCTCTATTGATTACTTAGTTGGTATTTCAGATGATAAAGACAACAAAAAACACATTTCTTAAGCTCTAAAGTAAGAGTTTGAAATGTGTTTTATTTTTATATATCCATTTGACTTCCCAAAAATGTTGCTGCTGATTGTGCTACCTTCTTTTCCACATCATTCATTTGACCATTTGGTTCTTTTGCCATTAAAATCACAGTACCAATTGTATCTCCATTAGAAACAATCGGATACACCACTTGTGCGTTATTTTTTCTTTCTTGACTATCATTTTTTGTAATTGGCATCGCCATATTACTATTTTCTTTGCTAGTATAAACTTCTTTATCCTCCATCAATTGCTCTAACTCTTGGCTAATATCTTGCTCTAAAAATTCTTTTTTAGAACCTCCAGATACGGCAATAATTGTATCTTTGTCAGTAATACATGCAATATGACCTGTTGTTTTCGAAAGCGTTTCAGCATAACCTGCTGCAAATTCTGAAAGCTCACCAATTGGAGAATATTTCTTTAATATCACTTGACCTTCTCTATCTGTAAATATCTCTAATGGGTCTCCTTCTTTAATTCTTAATGTTTTTCTTATTTCCTTTGGGATAACGACTCTTCCCAAATCATCTATTCTTCTTACAACTCCAGTTGCTTTCATAATTTTCCTCCTCGTCATTTTTTTGTTTATATTTCTATTATGACTAAAAGGAAAAAAAATTATGCATAAAAATAAAAAAATTAGTTAATTTGTTTTATTTGTCCAGATTCGTAAAATTTTAATAATTCTAGCAAATCTTCTATTTCGCTCTTCAATTTTTGTCCAATATCAGTATCTCCCACCGTTTTACGAATTACACCAGTCTTTTTTACAACAATTTCAGAAATGATATCTTTTTCTTCTTTTATGGCTTTTTCAACTGACTCAAAAGGTTTGTTCTGACTCAATAACAAGCCATAAGAATTATACGTTAATATGTAACCAGCATTTCCTGTTTTTTCTTGATAACTTTTAGCAAAACCACCATCAATCACCAATAATTTTCCATTAGCACGAATTGGACTTTCTCCCTCTTTTGCTTTGACTGGTATATGCCCATTTA
The DNA here is from genome assembly GCA_947573965.1 of uncultured Clostridium sp. Taxonomy (GTDB): domain Bacteria; phylum Bacillota; class Clostridia; order TANB77; family CAG-508; genus CAG-269. The sequence continues at coordinate 4,317 of CANPHV010000002.1, read as the reverse complement.
CAATATGGGCTTCCTGATTTTCCAAGCCAAACTCTTTAAAAATTTTATTGCAAATTTCCTCTTTGGCAGATAAATAAAAATACGGATTTTTTTCTTCTTTATGTGTTTCTGCAGAATCAATAAAATAAGCTTCAAACGTAGGCATTTTGCTTTTTCCAAAAAATGGTGAATTCGGTGAAAGCCACAAAAACCACATAGCATCCAATTCATCTTCTTTTTGTGTATCAGGATAAAAATATACTTTTTTAATGGCTTCATTTACTTTATCTAAATATTCTTTGCCTTTTACTTTTTCCCCTAAAAATTCCACCTCTTGGAAGTCTCCATTTTCTTCCATTGGAATGCAAGCATGAAACAATAAATTGGCATTAAATTTGGTATATAGTTCTCCCTTTTGGTAGATAAACTTCATATGCTCTTGTAATTTTGCACTATGCTTAAAAGACTCACATAATCTTTCTACTATTTCCTCCTCTGCTTCTGTTAATTGATAAGCATTGTCTAGCTTGACGGTTGGAAAATTCGTATCATTTAATGGATATTTTTTGCCATCTAAAAGAACATTACCTTCTTTTAAATTCATTTTATCCAATAAAAGTCGATTTTCTAAGTGATATTCTGGATGTTTTTGGATAAGTTGCCCTTCTAATTTAAATTGAATAATTGTTATCGCTTTATGAATTTTAGCAATAATTGCTTTATCGGTATTATCATATTTAGTATCGCTATAAGATTTAGGTTTAAAATGAGTGCATGGGTCGTTTTGATACATTTGTGTGGCAAATGTAGAAAGTGGTCTTGTATTAATTCCATAAGCTTCTTCTAAAATTTCTATGTTGTTATATCTAGCACAATTTCTGACTACATTAGCAATACAAGCCTTATTTCCAAGGCTTGCTCCCATCCAACAAATATCATGATTTCCCCATTGCAAATCAATACTATGAAATTTTTTTAATTCTTCGATTACTAACTCTGGATGTTTTCCTCTATCAAAGATATCTCCAATGATGTGTAAATGGTCAATTGCCATTCTTTTAATTAAATTAGAAATTGCTATAATAAAGCTCTCAGCTTGTTTTAAATCAATCATATTTTTAATTATTGCTTTGTAATATCTTTCTTTGTCATTTTCGTCACTTGCCTGTGAATGCAATAATTCATCAATCACATATTCAAAATCATTATTGATAGCTTTTCTAACTTTTGACCTTGTATATTTCGAACTAACTTTTCTAGCCACTTCGATTAGTCGATATAAAATAATTGTATACCATTCTTCTAAATTTTGTATTTCACTTTTCATTAATTTCAACTTTTCTTTCGGATAATAAATTAAGGTAGCAAGTGTGGCTCTTTCTTTTGCGGTAATCGTTTCGCCAAAAATATCATCAATTTTGCTTTTAATAATGCCACCACCATTGTTCAAAATATGCACAAATGGCTCATATTCTCCATGGATATCACTTAAAAATATTTCGGTTCCTTTTGGCAAATTAAGGATGGCTTGTAAATTAATGATTTCTTCTGCTACTTCATTGATATTTTTATATTCTTTACTCAATAACTTTAAGTATTTTGCTTGGTTATACTCTTTTTCCATCTCTACGCTTCCTCTTCCTCACTAACTCTATCCTCTTTTTTAGATAAAAAACCAACTTTATATTTATCTAAAATGTATCCCATATCTTTTGAAAACTCTTTTAACATAACAATTTTAATGGTTGGGTCTTTTCCTTTTAGATAATCGTCAATAATTTGTTTTAATTGTTTAATATTTTTCATTTCTGGCTCAATTTGTTTGGTATGGCGATTAGCTCTATCAGTTAGTTTTTCTTTAATTAGCACAATGTCTTCATTGCTAGCGCAAGAAATTCTTTGGAATAATTGGAATGGGTCATAATACTTAAAGATTGGAATTTCCATACATTCTTTATCAAATTTCTCATAGAATTGTTCCATTCGCATTGGAATACATTTCATGACATCTTCTGCTTTTTCTTTGTACATTTTATCTAGCAATTGTTCATTTAACATATTGAAATGTTTTAAAATTTCCTCCATATCCTCTTCTACTTCTTCGATTGCTATTTTTCCTAATTCTTCTTTTGGATTGTCACAATATTCTGATGATAGTGAGGCTATGTTCATTCCATTGAAAAATACACTTTTTAACGTTTTTAAATCATACTCAATTAAACCTTTTCTTGAAAAATAACTAAAATAAGCAAATAATTTTACAGTATCAATCAAGGTTAATTTCCCTTCTTTTACGTCATCCATTACTTCTCCAATAACCCCTGTAAATTGGTCATCTGAAATTTTCCAATATTCTTCTGTAAGTAGTCTTTTATAACCAGGCAAATTCTCTGTATCAACTGTATTTCGAATGGTTTCCATGTTATCCTTAAATAATTTCATATCAAAAATACGAGTTCTGATATAAAATTCTATGAATTTAAAGAAACGATATTCTGACTTGAAGTTATAGTAATAGTTATTATCAAATTCTTTAATATAGAACTGCCTATTATCCATCAATATTCTAGAAGATACCAAAATTGACTTATACTCTTCGTTGTCTTTAATGTTAATAAATTTGTCTTTGGTTATCTTTCCTGCCTTGATTTCAAAAGAAATGGCAATCGTAAAGATAAGCATTGTCTGCATTACTCTATGGTTTGTATTGGGATAAGATTTATTTACCATTTCATAGATTTTCTTGAAGTCATTTAACGCATGTTTCAAAATTCTTAAGTTTCTGGTTCCACTTTTGTTAAAAGTTGCTATAATAAGTCCTGTATTTTCACGTAAAAATCGAATTAAGTCTGGATTATTTTCATAACGCATTAGAATTCCATTGATGATATAATCAAATTTTGGTGCATATTCAAAGGTTTCTCCTATTAACTTTTCTTTAATTCTTTCATAATCATTGGCTTTATCAAAAACGTGTTCAATTTTATCTTGGATTTTTTCTACCATTGGCTTGTCTGACTTATTTAATTCATCTTGCTTATCCAAAAGATAAGTAGCAATAAACGTTTTCATCTCAAGGTTTGAACTTTTTAACTTAGTAGAAAGTTCTTTTTCATTACAAATAATAATGGTTTTTATGTGGTCATGTTCTACGAAATTGTTGATATACCCCAAAATATCAATAACGTCTACATTCGCTCTTTCTAAGTCATCAAAGCATAATACTTTGTCGTCTGTCGAAAAAAACTCTCCATAGTCTACTCTATCGCCATTTTGTGTAACACCAAAAAAGTTAGCCATGTCAATTCCTGTTTTCGCATATTCTGGAATGGTAGTTTGTCCATTGGCATCCATAAATTTTCTTAAATTCTTGTCCATCAACTGAGTGGTTTCAATGAATATTTTTTTACTGATTTCTTCTAGGTTTGATATTCCATATAAAGACATATAAATGGTTGTATATCGTCTTCCATTTAATTGCAATGACTCAATTTTCTTTCTAATCTTGTTATTCCAGAAATGTGTCTTTCCAGAGCCCCATTCTCCATTTATCATAATAGCATAGTCTGTGTAATCTGACCTTACATAGTCTAATATGCTTTCTACTAAATCTTCCATCGTTTTCCTCCTTATTAATCTTTTGCAATCGTAAATACGTCTATTTTCTGTGGATTTGCTTGACTTAAAATTTTACAACATTCATTGGCAGTACTACCTGTTGTATAGATATCATCCACCAATAAAATTTTTTTATTTTTTAGTATTTGTACATTACGTATTTCATATACCCCTTGTATATTTTTTTGTCTTTCTTCTTTATTTAATTTACTTTGTTCCACAATATTTTTGGTCTTAAAAAGGCATTGATTGTTGTAAGTAATTTGCGTTCTTTTGGCTATTTCCCTAGCGATTAATTCGCTTTGATTATAACCTCTTTCTTTTCTTCTTTTTTTGCTTATTGGAACTGGTATTATTGTATCATAAGATTTTAAAATTTCAAAGATTTTTTTATTTTTTAACAAAAAATTTACAATTGTTAAATATAAATAAGATTGGTCATTAAATTTATAATGAATAAGAAACTTTCTTATCATTCCCTGATATTCGAAAATATATAAGTGTCTCTCAAAATAAGCTAGACTATTTTGATGTTTTTCAATTTCAAATTTGGCTTGTTTCTCTAATATAATTTGGCATTTCTTACATAAAAAATTAGGGCTAAGTTTTCCACAAATTCCGCAAGTTGGTGGATAAATTAAATTTATAATTGGGTTTAAAATTTGTTTTTCTCCTTGTATAATGTATTTAGGTTTTTAGTTAGAGGATTTACCTATAAAC
>CANPHV010000001.1 GCA_947573965.1 uncultured Clostridium sp. | reverse complement strand
ATTCTTTCTCGTTTTTGTCAAACCTCTCATTAACCTCATCTCTGAACTTGTACATCTCATCTTTGAATTCATACATCTCTGCTTTAAACTCTGCAAATTCTTTCTCGTTTTTGTCAAACCTCTCATTAACCTCATCTCTGAACTTGTACATTTCATCTTTAAATTCATGCATCTCCTCTTTAAATTCTGACAAATCCGTTCCTATCTTCTGTACCTGTGTTAAAATCTTATTTAATATTTCTGTTTCCATCTTTTTTAAGTACCTCCCTTTCTCATTTTATTCAATAGTTGAATTATACATCAAAATAAAAAAACATGCAATACATTTTGCACATTTTTTAATAAAATTTTACAAATACATAAACTTCCCATTTAAACCCGGAACCAGTGGAGAAATTAATTAATTTCCTTGGATTGTTTTAACATGATATCGCCAAAAACTGCGTAACCTTCTTGTGGATTGTTAAGCAATACATGAGTTATTGCTCCTACAAATTTACCGTTTTGAAGAATGGGCGAACCTGACATTCCTTGTATAATTCCTCCTGTTTTTTCAAGTAGCCTTTGGTCAGTGACTTTAATTTGCATACTTTTGTTGTTATAGTTGTTGTCTCGATATATTTTTTCAATTTCAATTTCATATTCTTCTACTTTTTCATTATCTAGACTGCATAATATTGTTGCTTTTCCTAATTTGATTTCTTCTCTTAATGCGACTTCCATTTCTCTTGAAGTATCTATTTTTAGACTTGCTAGATTGTCTACTTTTCCATAAATTCCGAATTGACTGTTTTTATAGATTTTCCCAATGTTTTGCTGGTTGTCTACTGTTCCTTGTATTTTTCCGGGTGCTCCACTTTCTCCTTTGACAATGTCTAAAATTCTGGTGGTAACAAATTCTCCTGAGGCAATGTGAATTAATTCTTCTGTGTCAATGTCTGTAATACCATGACCTAAAGCTCCAAATGTTTTGGTGTTTGGCTCATAAAATGTTACTGTACCAACCCCTGCCGCACTGTCTCTTACCCATAAGCCAAGTTTATATTCTTTACTACTTGTTTTTACTGGTTCAATGCTACATTCTTTTGTCTCTTCTTCTTGTCTATATTGTATCTGAATGGCTTTTCCTTGTGATTGATTGACAATTTTCATTAATTCTTCTGTTGAAGAAATAGCTGTATGGTTTACTTCTGTTATAGTATCCCCTTCTTGAATTCCTGTATTTTCATATGGTCTATGTTTTTTATTATCGATCCCCTCTATTTCAGACATACCAACCACTAATACTCCACTCGTATAAAGCTTTACACCAGCAACACCACCTACAGGAATGACTTTACTTTTGGGCAGAATATCGACATCTACTTCTTTTATTGGTATGTTATTAAATAGGCTGACTTCTAAGGTTGCTTTTCCTGTTTTTGGGGTTATGGTGCTATCTTTGTTATTAGATACAGCTTCTAGTGTTTCTCCTTTGGTTTTTATTTGCATTCCAAATAAAGTCTTTAATGCAATATTTTCTCCTTCTAAAATTACCATATTATCTGGAATACTATCAATAGACAAGGTATATGCATACATTGTCATTAAAAAAAATACTAATAATAGTTTTGTTATTGTTTTTCTCATAAAAAACGCCTCACTTTTCCTATTATTAGTATTTACTTTTTCATTTTTTTTATTCAATTCAATTTTTTAATTCTCTTTGAGACAAAAAGACCTGTCCCTAGTGTCTCAATTATATGTCAACGCCAAAATCTTTTTTTAATTTATCTGGATCATTATTGGTTTTATACATACTATATCGCTCTCTTCCTAATGCTGTATAATAGGCAGTGGCTAAGGATGGATTGGAAGTTGCCATTTGTTGCATATATTGATAAAGATTGTCTGTTTGTGTTATATTTCTTGCTCCTATTATACTTCCATAACACCCTGTAATTAATACTCCATTATTTTGCTGTGGTATATAATATCTTATTTTCCCATCTTCTTTGCTTGTGATAGATTTTCTTTCAAAGTCTACGTTTAAGGCTCCATAAATGTTGCTACTAGTTTGATTTTTTAAGTCATTATCATTTGGTCGATGGTATTGATTGTCATTTGGTGTTACCATATAGATAGAATCTTCTTTTACTAATTCTTCGTTTTTATCGTTGGTAATGATGGAATAACCATTATAGATTTTCCCTCCAATGTTTAATCCTTGTAAAAAGCTTATGATGGAGACATTGTTAATGATTTTTTCCCATTCGTCTTCTTTTAATTTGGGCATTTGAAAGTCTGTTGTGATTCCTCCTGAATAGTTGTTATAGTTAGAAATTGCTATGGATAAATTTCTTTCGATAACATGACGAATAACAGCTAATCGATGTTGATTAAATTGTGAATTTGGATCTTCTATGCTTGTGCCTGCCATACTTCCAAAATCAAATACTTTGGTATTGGCTAAAGCTGTGTCTAATGTTTTGTTTCCATTTTCGTCAATAGCATGCTTGCTTTCTAGTCCTTCTAACTTATACAAATTTTTAATTCTGTCTTTAAATTCATATGCTTGCTTATAATACTCTTTGGCTGCTGTTGTCGTTCGATTACTAAAATTATCTTGATAATATACTTCTCCATTTAAAAGTGAAAACCATCTATCTTGTCCATAAACATCGTGATAATATTTTACACCATTAATTTTTACATATTCATATTTTCTTATTTGTTTACTTTCTGGATTAAAAATATATTCTTCTAAGGTCTCATTTTGATTGATTGGCACTCCTCGATAACTATAATTATCTCCTGATTTTGTAACATTGTCTAACAAATAACCTGCATCATATACCCATTCATTGTTGATTTTTCCTTGTATTGTAATGTAATTGTCTAAGGCATAGGTGATAACAAAATCATTTCCATTATATTGATATCTACAACTATAATAGATAAATGGTTTTAATCCTGAAATTTTTTCACCTTGTTTATACGTAGCATCTTCATTATTTGGATGCAATATGGATGCATCACTTCCTAAATTTACTCCTTCTATTATGTTTTCATTACGATCGTCTAATGTGTTAGTATATGGTGAATAAATATAATACCCATCATACATAATATATACTAAGGCTGGTACATATTCTTTTAAGATATCTTGGTTATAGCCTGCCATATTAAAGTTGCTCGCAATTGAAGTAAAAAAAGTATTAGCTGATGCTTCTATATCTCGTATTTTGGAATTGGCTAAGTCTGATGTGTCACTGTTCATGGCATTTAATTGAAAGGCTTTTAGGGCATCATAAGTAGCGTTATCTAATTTGTCATCATAAGATAACTGTAAACGTAATGTTTTTATTTGACTATCAGTATATCCATTTAATAATAAGGTAATTGGTAATATTATAATTACAAATATTACAGCCAAATGTTGTAGTTTCATAGTTTCTCTTCTTTCCTTTGTTCTTTAAAAATAAGCTTGTAATCCATATTACAAGCTGTATTTCTTTTATTTTAATTTCCTGTAATCATAACAGATTTTTCTGCTTGATTTGCATAGTTTTCGCTTCCTGATACAGAAGATAAAAAGTTATGTAGCTGATCGGCTAAGGTCATATTATCATTTTTTCCTTTTATAATAAAGAAACTTCCTTGTGTTAATTTATATTTCCCTTCTTTGTCAAGTACATCTAATATATCTTCTGTGAATACACTATAATATTCGTTTTCACCATATTTTGTCGCTTGTGCTTGTGCTGTTTTCTTTCCTGGATTTTCGTCTAATACTTTTATTTCCATTTCAATATCATAAGTGTTTCCCGTCGCAGCTAATGATTCTATTAATTTTTCATATTGATCTTCTGTTATCACCGCTGTATATCTAACTTCATCTGCAAATTCTGCTAAGGTTGATTCTAATACTAATTGTGTAACGTCATCGGTTCGATCTGCCATTGTCATTAATGGAAATATAACCATTATTGCTGCTGCTAATATAATTACAACTACTGTTACTAAAGTATCTCCTTCCATTTCTACCTCCCTTTACACATTTACTTGTGCTATCTGTTATTTTAAAGTATAGGTTATTACTCTTTTTTTGATTCGATTGGCATCTGGAACATCGGATGCTCCTTGGAGCTCATCTTGGTAATATACACCTAAACTTTCAATGAAACTCTTCCCTTTTATTGTATCATAAAAATCTTCATTATACAAGAATATTCCTGTTTTTTTAAATTTATCTATCAACTGAGGGTATTTTGAGCCGTATAGTAAAGCCATAATAAACTCTTCTTTTTCTTTGTTGGTACCTATTACATCTTTTTCTAAATCAATTGCATATATTTTTACTCTATCACCTGAACTATTAGTACTTGCTTTCTCATACAAAGGTTTACTAAGCCCTTTAAAAACTATTTTATAATTCTCTTTGTAGGCCTTGTAAATGGTAGGAACTATTGTCTCTGCTCTAACGGTTCTTTGTGTTATGATATTTCCTGATGCATCTGTTGCATTAGAGACATAATCTTCTTCTCGAGAATTAAATTCTCTATCCTGTGAACTTATGATAGTTTGCAATGTCTTTCTCGCTTCACCAAAAGAAGTGATAGTGATGGTTAATGACAAAACAAATATCATAACGGCTGCTGCCATTTTTAAAGCTTGTGTTGCATTTTCCATTCTATCACCTCCTTCTTAAATTAATTAGATGTTATGGTAATCAAATTCACTAAACCTGTATTAGCATCAATTGTATAAGTAACATTATAAGTTTTTCCTGTTTGTGCTTTTTTAGGCATATTAACAGGTGCTGCATTGGCTGATGTTGTTCCTGATTGCCATCCTTGACCTGTTTGTGTAAGTTTTACTTGTTTACTTTCATCATCTTGGTTGGCAACATTGTTTTGTACAATTCTATTTAATAGTGAATTTACTTCACTTCCCTTTACATTTGTTCCTTCAAAACTAGTAAATTTTTCGTTAAAATTAAGTACCTCCACCTCTGATAAATTACTACTTTTTGTAATTTCTGATGCTTGGTTAAAAATGAAAATTCCTAATGAAATAATTAGAATTGATAAAAGTATAGCTCCTGCTATAATTAATGCTTTTGATGCATTCTCCATAATTTTTTCCTCCTTAAATTTTTTCTTTTTGTATATTTTACGCTAATTTATCATTAGCAAATTTAATAACTTGAATTATTGTGTTATTTGTTCAAATAATAAATAACGAACTCGATTGCTTGTTTTATGATATTCTATTTTCGTACACTTAAATTTGATTTGATTATAGAATTGCACAAACTTGTCCATTCCACCATTATATAAAGTTTCCATTTGATAGGTCTTTTCATTATCTACCATTTGTATGTCTATTTTTATAGAATTACTATCGTTTTCAATATATTTTCCTTTTTTATCCTTTTCGATTTTATTTTTCTTATTATTATCCACAGCTTTGTTAATAATTGTGGTTAACTCTGTCCCATAAATTTCCTGGTCTTTATAACTTTCAAATAAAGCATTTTCTCTTTGTACTGTATAATAGTTTGCTTTATAATTTAAATATAAATAGGAAATCCCTGCGATAATACTTATGATAATTAAGAAAAATATGGCTAATCGTTTCATGTTTTATTATATCCTTTTATTTAAAAATTTGCAATTACTTTCTAACAAATTTTACCCAATAAACTCTTTGGGTTTCTGTACTGATTTTCACTTCACAAGTATATTCTGCCAATGTTCTATCTGCTTTTAAATCTGCTAAACCTGCTCGAATAATATCATCATAATTTTTAGAACGTATGTCATTATACCCTCTCTCAATCCAACCTCTGTCTTTCACTTGAAAATTATTATTTTCTAAATATACAGAAATATAATTATCTTTTCCAGTAGCTACTCCTTTATGCTCTAATTCATAATAAATATTATTTTTAGTTGCTAGATTAGCGGCTGTTACTACATCATATATCGTGTTATTTTTCCCAACATAAGAAGTAAATTGAGTATTAAATTGGTTTAATTGCTTTTGTGCTTGTTCTTCTCTAATTTCTTGAGAAGTACTTCCAAAAGATATAAATAAATATACCATTAAGGAAAGTACCATCATTCCAATGAGAACACCTGCTGCCATAAGTAAAGCTTTTGATGCATTCTCCATATCTTTACTCCTATTCTTTTATTCGAATTTCCCAGTAAATTTAAATGTCATTTTTATAATTCTACCTGTTTGCCCATTATACTTTGTCTCAACACAATCAAATTTGGCTCTTTTAAATTGCACATATTCATAATAAGTATATACATAAGGTTTTAATGTTTGAATTTTATTATAGGTAGTTTTATTGGTTAATGCTGTTTCAGAAATAGTATATTCATCTTTTCCAACAGCACTATTATAATTTGAAATAACTTTTACCCATTCTGCATTAGTGTTTGCAGCAATAAAAATTTTATCCTTTGCTGTTACTAAATTTCGTGATTTGTATTCACCACCGTAATTTATTTTCTGAATTTTTTATCCCATCTTTCATGTCTTTTTCAAATTGATTATTGGTTGAATTTTGGGTATATGATGCTCTTTTTATTAATAAATTTGTTTGTCCATCTGCTGCAAATTCCCTTGTTTTTCCATCAAAGTCAATCGTTACTTCCATTGGCTCATAGGCAATGTATTGTCCTTCATTTTTTTCGCCTGTACCTTGTGTTGATTTTCTTTTATTATAATCAACCACACGATTAAGGATAGAATAAATATCACTTCCTCTTACATTTTTTCGATTGTAAGTTTCGTATTGATTATTAAATTCTACTACTTGTGCCTCTTTTTCATTGTCTTCTCCTGCATTTTGATAAGTAGTCAAATTATTGAACATTAACATTAATGCGCCAATAACTAATAATGCTATTAAAACACTTCCTGCTATTATTAAAGCTTTTGATGCGTTTTCCATAGAAGCATTCCTCCCTTATTTATCTTGATGCTGTCATGTTGGTAAAAGATGATGACATACTAGTTAATCCAATGAATACCAATGGAATAATTAAGTATCCTACAAACATACACACCATCGGTGCAAAACCAATTGCTTTTCCAATCATTCCTTTCCTACTAATCAATCTTTCGTTAGCTTCTTTTCTTTTTTCTTGATAATAGTCTCTTTCTGAGTCTAACTCATCAAAAGCATCGGTGATTGGTATTTTTTCTACAGCTGCTTGCAAACTTTCGATAATTCGAATAAATTGGGTAAAACTTACTTCTTCTTTCATCGCTTCTAAGGCTTCCCAAGCTCCTGCTTCATAGTTGTTCACACACTTAGTGATTGGTGCTCTAAAAATATTGGAATATCTTTCTAACCATTCTAATATAATTTCAACATTAACTCTTTCAATTCTCATTAACATTAATATGATGGTCTGGAATTGCATGATTTCATCTTCCATTTCCAATTGTCTCATTTTTACTTGGAAAATTAATAACCAAATTGGTGCCATATAAGCAACTACGGCAAATACAAATGCTAGTAATAATTCAAACCATTGCATATATTCACTGTTGACAATGGCTAATTTGTCTTCAATTCTTTTAACTGCTTTTTCGATTTCAGCATCTTCTGCTTCTTGATAATATTTTAATCTTTGCACTGCTTGTCTAATTTGAACAGTCGTGGTCTTGGTTTTTCCTTTGAATTGGTCTAACACTTTATTATCTTGTTCTGTGAGTTCCATTGCCTTTTTCTTATCTTTCGCAGATAACTCACCCATAATATCATAATCAGTAGTTGGCTCTGTATAAATATAATCAATAGCAATCACATGCAATTGTGAAAAAATTACAATCGACGCTATACAAGTAACGATTGCCATAGCAATTCGATTCATGTAAAGCCATTCCATTTTCAAATGCGAAGCTGCATCTTTCAAATATTGTTGCACTTTTCGATATTCTTTAGAACCTACTTTTGGTATAAATAAGTCAACTATTTTTTTAATTGGTTTTTTCTTGTATAATCTAGCTTGCCATGGATTCTCTGTATTTTTTACTTGTGAAGTAGTAGATCCATTGTCTTTTAATTTTCTAACTAATACATAAGAAGCAAAGGTAATAATCAAAATTAAAATTTGTACTATCATTCCTGGCTTACCTTCATACCAGTTAGCAGTAAAAGTAAAGTTTTTAATAGCCCAATTTTTTAAAGGTTCTAACAACAAGACTGGTGCAATCGAAATGACAGATAAACTTTGAAATACATAGTTCAATTTGTCTCTTTTTAAAATCTCCAATTGCATTTCTTGGGTAATGTTGTTGATATTCTTTAAGTAAAGGGATGCTCCATTTACTTTTCTATCACCAAATTCTTTCGTTAAGTATGAAACCCCTGCAAATTCTTTTAAGAAGCTATTTGGTGCAATGTCATAATATTTTTCTAATTCCATTTCTGGATCATTGGAAATTAGAATTTCATATATCTTTTCTCCTTGACTTGACACACTCATTTCGTCATCTTGTGAAACTTGATAAATCGCTTCTTCTACCATGTTGAATTCATGATATGCATGTCTAATTTCTGAGAAAAAGTCAATTTGTTCTTTTAATATTTTATTATCCATTTTGTCAACAGAACCATCAATTAAAGTATCTACCATAAATACTTCGAATATTAATAGTATTGCCATTAATAGATAATTAGAAGAGGTTATCATAATGGTTAGAATTATGATTGGTACAATAATAACAAGTGCTTTGGTTAAAATTTTAGCTGTTCCTTTTCTAGTGTTGTATTCATCATCTATGTTAATAATTTCTAATCTTCTTCTTATTTTTAAGACATATCTTTTAATAAATGGTACTTTTATGTAAAACAGATATAATTTTTGGAACAATACTTCTGTTGAAAAATTGTTTCGCTTTGTTCCTTGTTGCAATTGTTGTATTCTTTTGTATTCTGATTTTTGCATTTTTTTGGATAATACTACATAAATCAGTACAATGATTACAAACAATGCTGCCGAACCACCCATTAAATAAAATATCATATTGTTGCTCACTTGTTATTCACCTCTCTTTTTCTTATCGTTATTGGTTTTCTGCGCTAGTTTTTGCTTTTCTTCCACGTTTTTTTGTCTCTTCTCCTGCTGCTACTGCTATGGTTTTCTTTGTTTCATTTCCCCAATGTTTTTCTATGAATTTGTCAAATTTTTCTAAGTCGATTTCATCCATGTTAACTCTCATTTCTTTTAAGTTTTGTTCTGTAATTGGGTTTGTTATAATATATTCTCCATCTACATATTCTAATATGTTTCGGTATGTATATAATTGTCGATCGGTTATTTTTTCAAAATAACGGGTTGCGTTATCGAAAAATTTATCGAATTTTCCTTCTAACGTACTTTCTTTTCTATGGTCAAAGGTGTATTCATTTTTTTCTTCTACTGGAATACATTCTGTAATTCTTTCTACAAATCTTTTTCCTTTAAAGTCTTTGGTTAAGTGAATGTCAAAGTTTAATACTTGTACAACTTGCTCTTCTGCTGTTTTTTCGTTTTTGAAAACACCAGCACGAAGCATTGAGTTTCTAAGTGCTGTTACTAAGTTTGGAAAGGTTTTTGCGTGGTGTGTAAATAACGTAAACTTAGAAGCAACTTGGGCTGCTTGTATCATCCAAGATGCTACGGGGTCAGTTGCAACCTCTCCGATGATGTTTACAGAACCGTCAGTTTTCTTTTGTACGTCCAAACCTTCTTGTCCTGATATGGTTTCAGTTTCTCTAAAGGTCAAAATATTTCTGGTTGGATAGATTTTTCTTAAGTGAAGCTCGAAAGCTGTTTCTTGAACACGGATGTTCATGGTTTCATAGATATTTTCTATCATACCCATTAACATAGTGGTTTTACCACAACCTTGCTCACCAGTAATGGAAATAATTCTTGCTCCTTTTACTAAGTATTTTAATAATTCAATAGAATCATCACAACCTGGTTCTCCTTTGAACCATTGCTCTAATGTTGAACGTTTTACGTCAAACTTTCTTACGAAAAATGCCCAGGTTTCTGAAAAGCTTGGTCTTACAACAACAACACGAGAACCATCTTTCATTTCATTGATTTTATAACCATTGGTGTCTGATAATTGTCCTGGATTATTGTACTTATATATGTTTTGGCATACTCTTTTTAATTCTGCTTCGGTTCCAAAAGATAAGAATTCTAAACGAATAGATTTACCTTGGAAGAAAATCCAAATACTATCACAAGCTCTTGGTACTTTGTGTTCTGCTACTTGTTCTAAGTAATCGCCATCTGCTTGCGCTACTTGGCTTAAAAAGCTTTCTGGAAGTCCAGATACACCACCTGAAATACCATCGATGTTCATGTCTCTTACTTCGTCAATACTGCTATATCCTTTGTAATGTTGATAAATTCTTTGTACAACGACAGATAGCTTATCGGAAAAGGTTAATACAATATTTTCTTTTTCGTAAATTTCTTCAATTTCGTTACAAGTTATTACATAAGAAGGTTTTGTTTCTCCTTCTACATATTTTAGGGTTGCTAAGTTGTATTTTTTAATTAGTTCTGTTAGGGCTTCATAACCAAATTCTTTTTTATAACTATAAATTAGTATATCAAATTTATCTTGTGCTGTTAAAATGGAAGGAATATCAAATGGAATTGCTTTTGATATATTACTTTCTGTTACACCATATTCTTTTTCTAATAAATCAAAAATCAATTCTTTTACGTATTTTTTATCATTAACATCACCATAGGTACATCCTTTTAAAGCTTTTTTCAATTCGTATTTCTTGTTTTTTCTTCTTTTTAATTCTTCTTCTGAAAGACCTATATCATATAAGTTGATTTTAGTAATTTCGTCTAGTCTTTTTTTAACAAACTCTATCATTTTTTCAATGGTATAAGTTTTATCGTCTACATCAACTTGTACTTCTACTTCTGCTGTTTGCTTTTTCTTAATACTATGGTAAATGGCATAACCTGCAATGGCTATAACGACTAGTATTAATATGATGTTTGTTATTGTCATTTAGTGTTCCCTCCTTAAAATAAGTTATCTTAAATCTTCTAATCGATAAATAATGTTGTCTACTGTTCTTTTTACTTCTGCTATAAAAAATCCATTTCTGTCATCTTCTCCTATTGTTTTTCTTAGGCTTAAAAATAGGTCTGGCACTTTGGCTTCTTCACATGCTTCAAAAAATAATGTATTGTAAGGAAGTGTCGATACTTTATTTTTTTCACCTAAATATCTTGATATATTTTTTATGTTATATTTTGAATATTTGTCATATCTTCCTATTAATAATAATGTTTTTTTCGATTTTAATATTGGTTTTTCTTCTCTTAATTCCATAAAGGAATTAAGAGCTGACAATCTTTGGCTTAAATTAACAACAATTAAATTAGAATTTTCCATTATTAAATCTGCAATATCGTCTTGTACTTGTTTGTCTAAGTCTACTAATACTAAATCATAATAGTTGTTAGCTAAGTTGATAATGTCTGGATAATATCTTCTAATATCGTTGTATTCACTTTTCTCTCCTTTGAAAGTTGGCAAAATTTCCAATCTATCTTTTAAGATAATTTTTGTATAATTTGTTATTTGGTCTGGCGATAATTTGTTACTTTTCATCATTCTTGTTAATCCTGAAATTCCTTCTTGCATAGCAACATTTGTATTGGGTCCAAATAATCCTAAGTTTCTTTTTACTTTTTTGGCTTCCCAAAAACAATTATCTAAATTTTCATCTTGGTAGCCTGTTGAAATAACTAAAATTCGATAGTTATGTTCTACTGCTAATTGGGTAGAAATGGCTGCTAAAGATAGTGTTTTTCCTGTTTGTTCTTTTCCGTTATTCCAAAAAGTTACAATTGACATTTCTATACTCCTTTTTCAATGATTTTGATGGCCTTCCTTATATTGCTTTCACTTACATCTGCTAATATCTCTTCTGCTAGATAAGCTAGCCCATCTTTGTATTGAACGCTTAATTTCTTAAACTTTATCTTAGCGACTCTTTGATTTTCGTAAATAACATTTAAATCTCCATTTTCGATTGGAAAATAAATTCTATATTCACTCCATATCACTTTATGTCCTAAAGAAAGAAAATTTAAGTAGTCATCTTCTTCTTTTAACATTTCTTTTGAAAATAGAACTTTGGTTAGGCTCATTGGTTCTTTTAGTTCAATTAGGGTTTCTAATCCTTTTTTCAATGAATAATTGTCAAAAGAAGTTACAAAGTAATTTTTTTGGGCTTCTTCTAATTGAAATTGCTTAAGTCCTGTAATGCTATCTGTATCAAATAAAACAATGTCATATTCCCATTCTTGTTCTTCTGCCATTCCTAAATAGTTTCTAATCCCTTCCATGTCGGAAAAGCCCACGGCTATATCAATGTCTTCAAAGTCTGTCACGTAGGTGGCTGCAGGACTTATTGTTGGTACAATGTATCTTGCTTTTTGATTTATCGTTGCATCCACCACTAGTACTTTTTTGTGTAACGTTGTCAATATTTTAGCTACATATACAATTAAATCGGTTTTATCATAGGCTCCTATAAATCCTATTTTCTTCATGTGTGTTTCTCTCCCTTTTCTATTCTATTACTCCCGCTAAAGAGTCTAGGTATTCTTTTCTAGAGTTCTTAGAATTTGTTGTACTTTCTTGCATATTGGTTTCAACATTGGTTTGTGCTTGGTCTCCTTGGTTACTAACTTCTGGATTGATATAATTGTTTCTTAAGTTTGATGCATCTGTATTATTATAACGATTTGCAATTTCATTCATAGCTCTTTCTACAATGTTTGGATTGTTTTGTAACAATCTTGAAGTGCTTTCGTTTACTGGATAAGTTGGTGTTGCTGCGTCTTGCATTCCAGCTTCTGTATATTTTGTAGCATAAATTTTAGATCCTTTTATTTTGTAAGCTTCGTAAATAGCACAACTCATATGTAGAATTTCATCTTCTGATAGATTGACCCAAATGGTGTCTTCTGAATCTATACCACCTACATTTGGTACTTCTACTTCTTTTTTAGATACGATAATATAATCTTGCCCTGATGGTAGCATAAGTCTAATGTCAATATAATCTCCTGTAGCTAAATCCATTGGTAATACTAACATATTGTATTCTTGTTTTCTAACGTCATTTCTCACTGGATTATCACTTTTACTAAGTAATTCTGTGGTGATTAATGTGTTTTTCTTCATGGTTACTTTTGCTACTAATGGTACACTATTTAGTTCTAAATATTCTTTATCATTATTTTTTTCAATATAGTAATTATCTGTTTCGTCTTCTTGTTTTACTTGATATTCTCTATTGTCTTTTCTGATATATAACGCTGGTATATTGTTTTCTATTTTGGTATAAATGTCATTTCCTTCTTTATCTTGCAAAGCATAGTTCTCAATCAAGCTAATGTCGCTGGTTGCATTGCTAGGCACAAGATTTCTGTTGACGGTTTGCATTGTTAACATGTCTGTTGTAATAACTTGTCCTGAACTTACGTCTTGATTTAATACATACGCTTTTACACTTGCTTGTAGCTCTTCTTTCTCTTTCTTTGTTTTGTTCATTAATTGCATGAATAATAATGCTATTACAATTCCTGATATTAATAACATTAATAACATTCCTAATAAAAATGAGTTTCTTGCTTTTCTTTGCATTGGATTTGTTGCCATGACAAATTCCTCCTTAAAATTTATTTTTCTTTACTTTTTTTACAAAATATTCATCTATTTTATTGTAACGCAAATGAATTTCAAAAGCAATGAATTCAAGCGTTGTTACTAAAAGTTAATACGTTTGTAATGTATTTGTAATATTTCTATTGTTTTTAAAATGAATACTAAAAAGAAGGTTTTTTCTTCTAAAACCCTCTTCCCCTTATTAGATTTTTTGTAGTACTTTTGCTACACCTTCCTCATTATTGGAGGTTGTTACATAATCCGCTATTTGGGTTATTTCTGGTGTACTTCCTCCCATTGCTACCCCTAATCCTGCCTCTTGTATCATTTTCTTATCATTCACATTGTCTCCGATTGCTACTATTTCCTCTTTGCTAATTTTTAATTTTTGCATTAAAAATTCTATGGCATTCCATTTGTCAACATTTTGTACGGTTATTTCTGTATAATAAGCAATCGTTATTTCCTCTGTTCCTTGTTTAATTGTTTTTCTGGACATATGCGAAACATCTAATACTTCAATCCCTTGAATTTTTCTTAATTTTCTAATAATGGATTGAAAAACCGTTTGATTATCATCACAAATTGTTATTTTTAAATATTTTTCTTCTTTTTTATTTTTTACATATTCATACATGTTTTCAATTATACTAATTTTAGTTTGCTTATTTTCTTCTTTTTTTAAATTTTCTTTATGATAATATAAAACATTATATTTTAACGCAGTCGCCAATATCGTTTGGTCTGTGTAAACATTGTAACTAATACTATTTTCTTCACATATTTTGATAATTTCTAATACTTTATGTTTCGGTAAGAATTTGTCGTATATAATTTTATCTTTTTTCATATCATAAATTAAAGCACCATTTCCTGCTATAAAATAATTTTTGCTTCCAATTTCTTTGGCAATGGTTTTGATAGAATCAATTGGTCTTCCTGATGCTATGATGACATCGGTTCCTTTTTCAATGGTTTGTTGAATGATATTTTTTGTGTTTTCCGTTACAATTCCATATGGGTTTAACATCGTTCCGTCTAAATCAACTGCTACTAATTTATACATATTTGCTCACTCCTTAGTTTCAACTTTTATTATAACTTTTTATTTTTTAATTTGCAACTGATTTCTTGTTTTGTTTTTGGAAAAAATTGTTTGTTTATTTTTATCTTTTTTTGCAAATGATAGTATTAGAAAAAGCAAAGGTTTTTTCTATATGTAATATTACAGGAGGTGAAAAAACGATGGCAACAAATTCAAACAAAAAATTAGTTCCAGAAGCTATGTCTGCTTTAGATAAGTTCAAATATGAAGTAGCTAGTGAAGTTGGTGTTAATTTAAAAGACGGATATAATGGAGATATCTCAGCTAAAGATGCTGGTAGAATCGGTGGTAACATGGTTAGAAAAATGATCCAACAAGCTGAACAACAAATGAAATAGTTTTTCTTAATTGTTTATACAATCTTTTCATAGGTAGGAAGTTAAATTTTGTTTTTATTTATTTTATTTTAAAATACATAAAGGCAGGATTTGATTTCCTGCCTTCTTCCTTTTTTATTATTTTTATGCTTCTGGCTCTACTAGTCCATAGTTTTTTCCATCTTTTAATTTGTGAATTGCATTTACTTTTCCTGTTTCTACGTTAATAAATACTAAGAAATTGTGACTTGGTTTTTCTTTTAATTTTAAAACAGCATCTTCTGGTAACATTGGTTTAATTTCATAATAAGATGTTTTGATGATTTCTTCTGCAATTTCTGCTATTGGGTCTACTACTGTTTCCATTGTTTTTAATGACCCTTCTTTCATCATCTTTTCTCTTTTTGTTTTTGCTTTTCTAATTTGTCCTTCTAAGATGTCGATATCTTTATCAATCGATGCATACATATCTTTGTCTTCTGTTACTGCTCTGTATTTTTCTCCATTAGCATTTACACAAATTTCTGCTATTTGCTCATTTTTTTCTGTTTTTAATGTTACTTCTGCTTCTGCCTCTTCAAAATATTTATCAATTCTGTCCAATTTCTTTTCTACGTAGTCATTGATTGCTTCTGTTATTTTTAATTCTTTTCCTGTTATTTTTATTTTCATAATAATCGCTCCCTTCTTTTATGATTTTATTATATCATTAATTTGGGAATTGTCAAATTCTATTTTTTCTCTCTTAAGTCTTTTACTTAAATACGCTGATAAGTCTGGCATTTTACATCTTCTGCTGTTAATTAATTTTCTTTATAATAATAGGTTTATGATTTAAAAGTCAAGCATTTTATCAAATTGTCTCATTTGCATCTCTTTCATCACTTTTTAAAACAAATCTTCTAATTTATATTCCTTCTCCAGCTTTTCATTAAAATAAAGTTTTGTCACTAACTTAAATTCCTCTAGAGCATCATCTTTCAAATTAAAAGAGTATAATTTTTTTGGTGGCGCCGTCACTGTATATTTAATCGCATTCAATGTACTTTCGCTAATTTGAAGCATACTTGTATCCTGTTTTCCACAAGCTTTGCACTTTAGGCCATTATCCTTTATACTAAAGCCTATCAAGTTCTCTTCTTCTCCACAGTTCACACATTTCATAACTTGTGGCGTAAATCCTAAAATGCATAATAAACGCAATTTAAATACACCCAATACCATATCCAAATTTTTATCCGTCTCTGATATTGTATAAAGTGTATTTAATAACAATTGCAAAATTTTGTAACAATTTTGATTTTCATGTGTTACATCTTGCACAATTTTATTAATATGTACAGCATATTTTAATTTATCCAAATCAATCCTTATGTTGTAAAACACCTCAATTGGTTCTACCGAATTAATATGATATGTCTGAGAGCCCTTAAACACCAAATATTCTCCAAAGCAAAACATTTGCGTACCAGCCAAAAGAGCACTTTTTGGTCTTCTTGCTCCTTTAGCAACACACGAAATCTTCCCGCACATTTGGTGTTAGTATCGTAAGCATCTTATCAAAATCCCCCATATTACTCTCTGCCAATACAATTCCATTTATTTTCACATTTGCCATTTTCGTATCCTTCTTCCAAAGACATCAAAGAATGTCCTTCTACTTCCTTTTCTATTTCCTTTTCTATTTCTTCAATTTGTTTCAATTCCATAAAAGTATTAATATCACCTGTATTCTTAAAGGTTTGCCATGCTATCTTCTTAATCATAACCTTCACTTCCTTTATTATATTAAAGTATTACCTTTAACTTTATCATTTGCAAATTCATTCATTTTTATACATTTTTAAGAGACTTTTTGGGACTTTTTGGGACAGGCACCAAGTGGACATTTGGGCATTTCTGGGACAGGCACAACGTGACCATTATTTCACCCTATTTTAATTTGAATTTGTTCACAATTGCATCGTTAGATTGCCAGTCTTCTTTTACTTTAACCCATGTTTTCAAATTAATTTTTAACCCAAAATTCTCTTCCATGTCAATTCGAGCCGCTCTCCCAATTCGTTTTAACATTTCTCCATTTTTTCCTATGATAATCCCTTTATGCGATTCTCTTAAACAATAGATAGTTGCTTCGATATCACAAATTTCTTCTTTTTGCTTGTTCTTTCGTTGTTTCATTTTTTCTACTTCAACATAAATTCCATGTGGCACTTCGTCTTGTAACAGTTTTAATGCTTTCTCTCGAATCGTTTCTTCTGCTAATTGGCGCAAAGTCTGGTCTGTATATTCTTCTATATCATAATATGCTGGACCTGGTTTTAAGTTCTTTTCTATTTCTTCTAAAATAATTTCTTTATATTTGCTATTGGTAGCAGAAATAGGAATTACTGCTTCAAAGTTATATTCTTTCCTATAAATATCAATTAAATTCAAAAGGGTTTCTCTTTTTACTAAATCTATTTTATTGATAAGTAAAATCGTCTTTCTTTTTGCCTCTTTTATTTTCTCTAATATAATGCTATCTCCTCGTCCAATTTCAGTGCTGGTTGCTTCAATTAAGAATAAAACAATATCACTATCAGGGATGCTTAAAAATGAGGTTTCAACCATTGTTTCATTTAATTTGGTTTTTGGTTTGTGAATACCTGGTGTATCAATAAAAACAATTTGACTTTTTTTTCGGTTCACAATTCCCTTAATGGCTGTTCTTGTTGTTTGCACTTTATTAGCAATGGCCGCTACTTTTTCTCCCACTAGCAAGTTTAATAAAGTTGATTTTCCGACGTTTGTTCGTCCTATTAATGTTACAAATCCTGATTTGAATTCTTTTTCTTCTTTTTTCATACTTTTTCTCCTTTTTGAGTTCATTCTGGGATGGGTCATTCTGGGACAGGCACAACGTGACCATAATGGTCACGTTGTGCCTGTCCCAGAATGACCCAAAAATGACCACTTCATTTCTATTATACACTATTTTTTTGCTAAATTTGTAGAATTTGAAATTTTTTTTATTTTTTTATTAAATTTAAAAAAGAAGATTAGCATTTTGAATTGTTAATCTTCTTTTTTCTATTCTAAGCATAAGCTTGACGTTTTTTAAAGCTAAGTAAGTTGGTGATTTCGTTTTCTGTATTTTTTGCTTTTTTGGTTTTTCTAGCTCTTTCTTGTTCTAACTCACGTTTTTGTTTTTCTGCCATAGATTGACAAATTGCTTTTTGATAGGTAAAATGGGTATCTTGTGCAATTTTGCTCCAGTTGTATTGATTTCTTACTTTATTTTTTGCTTTCTTGGTAATTTCACTGCAAAGTTTGTGGTCATATAATAATTCTAGGATGGAATCTGCTAAGGAATTAGCATTTCCACAATAGGCTTTCATTCCATTTACTCTATGTTCCACAATTTCGTTTAATCCTCCAATGTCTGATACGACAATTGGATTTTCGGATAACATGGCTTCTAAGGCTACGATTCCAAATGGTTCATAGGTACTTGGAAAGACTGCTACATCGGCTGCTTTGTACATTTTCTGTACGTCTTTTCCATTCATATATCCTGCAAAATATACTTTGTTGCCAATTCCCATACTACTTACTTGTTGTTTTAATTCATCTATCATGCCACCTTTTCCACAAATTACGAGTTTGGCATCATGATATCCTGCTAAGATTTTAGGCATGGCTGAAATTAAATGTTGTATTCCTTTTTCATAGACTAATCTTCCCATAAACAAGATTATTTTTTCATTGTCCATAGCATATTTTCTTCTGAAATCATAGTCTCTTTCTATTCCATTAAACAAATTCATGTTTACACCATTTGGTACTACATTGATTTTTTCGTAAGGCAGTCCAAATAGTCTTTGTAATTCACTTTTCATATAATTACTGTTTACAATTACTTCTGCTGATTCGTATGTTAACATCCATTCTGTATCATTAATGTATCTTTGTTGCTCATCATGTATTCCACTGTTTCTTCCTGCTTCGGTTGCGTGAATGGTAGATACAATTGGTATATTGTAAGAGTTTTTTAGGGTTTTAGCACTATAAGCTACTAGCCAATCATGAGCATGGATAACATCAAATTTTCCTTGCTCTGCTATAATTTCATTGGCTTTAGCTAACATATTAAAGTTCATTTGCATAACCCAATCGATAAAATTATTTGGATTTATCATATAGTTGTCTACTCGATATACTTTTACTCCTTTATCGTCTTCAAAATAGGGAGCGTCTCCATCTCGATAAGTTACTACGGTTACATCATGTCCGTCTTTTAATAGGGTTCTTGATAAATCATAGACAACTCTTGCAATCCCTCCTACCACTCTTGGTGGATATTCCCATGTTAACATTAATATTTTCATGGATGTACTTCCTTCCTTTTTTATTTTCTTTTGTTGTTTTTCTCTTTTTTGACTTTTTTCTTCATCTTTTTACATTGTATCCAACTTTTCAAAAAATGTAAATGCTTTTTACGATTTTTTTTATTTTTTTCAAACTTTATTCTTAAATATTTTGTAATTTCTTGTCATGAAAGTTCTTCTACTAGGAGAACTTACCTACAATATAAAAAAGAATCTAGGTTTTACCCTAAATCCTTTTTATCTACTCTTGATTTTCTTCTGGATTCTCATTATTTTGTTGCTCTTCATTATTTTGATTTTCCTCATCAACATTATTGTCTCGTTGTTCTTCTTCATTTTCATTACCATTTGGCTGTTCTTCGCCATTGTCATTATTATTAGTTTCTTGTTGTCCCTCATTATCGTTGTCATTCTCCTGATTATTGTTTGGATTTGTTTCTTGGCGGTTATCATTTTGTTGTTCTTGATTATTGGTATTATTATTTCCTGCTTGATTGTTTGTATTATCGGTATGAATAGAAGGTGCATTTACATTCATCCATTCTTCTGCATCGATTCTTTGGTCATTTACTGTAATATAATAGTGTTTCTCTCCACCTGCTATCGTCATATAAATGTCATCAGCTACAGTTGCAATAATTTCATCTCCTGACGAATTAATTAATGTATATTTCTCATCTTTTAAAGCAACCAATACATTGTAATTTGGAATCACCAATAAATTTAGTGCTTCTCTATTATTAGAAGCAATATAACCAAATCTGTCATATTTGTATTCTGTTAGTTGATTTCCACTTTTATCATATAAAGCCCATAGCTTGTCTTTTCTAACTGGTATTAAGTTACCTGCTAAGATATATTTACTTTTAATATTGTTTTGTGCAAATTTTGAAATATCCATTCCAATTTCATCATTTTCAATATATATTTTGGTGTTTCCTCTAACATCAATTACACCATATCGATTTTCTCTTTTTACAACATACAAACCAGAATCACTATCCATTAGTTCAATACTATCATATATAATTTGCACTTTTGTTTCTCTCTTAGCTGACATAATCCCAACTTTTTTATTATCTTCTACTAGAAAATCCCCCGTGGTTGGAAGATAGGTAATATTATTGTATTTTGCTTCTAAAATAGCTGTTCCTTCTGTATTGATTACACCATATTGTCCTTTTACTTTTTCTACAATTAATTGGTCATTTAAAATTGCTTTTTGATTTACAAATTCTTTACTTAATTCTGCATAACCATAATCTAATACTTGATTTGCATAAAATTGATATAGATATGGCAAGGTATAGATAATAATTCGATTATTATCTTGTTGATAATCAAAACTGATGTTAAAAGCTTTCTCTAGTCCTTCTGTAGTTACATATAGCGCTCCATTAATTGCTTTTACTGGCTTTTTCAAATAGACATATTCATAATCTGCATCCTTTTTAGCTAGATCTAATTTGTATATTTTATTTTCTCCTAATTCAAAATTAGCTATTTCATTTTCACTTTGCACATAGCATTTGCTTTGCTGTTCTGATTTTTCGCTATATTCCCCATTAAAGCTCTCATATCCCAAATAAGTTGCAATTTCTTTAATCGGTGCATATATCGTTCCATCTTCTTCAAATACTAATATATTTTTTAGTTTTTCATTTTCTTGTCCATCTATAAATAGTCTCATAACTGTACTTTGTATATACATTAAGTAACTTATGATACCAATAATAATTAGCACTACTACAATGATGGCAGCTAATACAATTTTTGTAGTTCTCTTTTTTTTCTTTTCTTCTTTCGTTTGAAAGCTTTCTTCAATTAAATTCATGCTATACCTCCATTATTTGATATATCCGTATTTTCGATAAAATTCTTCTCGGAAATCCCCTAAATTGTCATGCTCTATTTCTATTCTAACTCTTTCCATCAAATTAGTCAAGAACCTTAAATTATGAATAGATAATAATCGGTCTCCTAAAATTTCGTTGGTTTTTACTAAATGCCTAATATAGGCTCTTGTATAATTTTTACAAGTGTAACAGTCACATTCTGGGTCTAATGGCCCCCAGTCTCTTTCATAGGTTGCATTTCGAACAACTACTTTTCCATGGGAAGTCATGGCAGTTCCATTTCTAGCAATTCGAGTTGGTAATACACAATCACACATATCAATTCCAGCCATGGCCGCTTCGATTAAATAATCTGGTGTTCCTACCCCCATAAGATATCTTGGCTTGGTCTCTGGTAGCATTGGCGTTGTATATCTTAAAATATCTAAAAATTCTTCTTTGGGTTCTCCTACACTAATTCCACCAATAGCATACCCTGGTAAATCTAGTGCTATTAAATCTTGAACACTTTTTTCTCTTAAGTCCTTAAAGAAACCTCCTTGGACAATACCAAATAAAGCTTGCCTATCTACAGTTGTATGTGCTTCTTTACATCGGATAGCCCACCTTGTTGTTCTTTCCATGGATTGTTTTGTATAATCATAACTTGCTCCATATTCTACACACTCGTCAAATGCCATCATGATATCACTACCCAGGTCTTCTTCGATTCCCATAACCGATTCTGGCGAAAAGAAATGCTTGCTTCCATCTAAATGAGATTTGAATTCAACCCCTTCTTCTGAAATAGTTCGTAAATCTCCTAAGCTAAATACCTGAAAGCCACCACTATCTGTCAAAATTGGCCTGTCCCAATTCATGAATTGATGCAGTCCTCCCGCTTCTTTTACAATTTTACTTCCTGGTCTTAAATACAAATGATACGTATTGGATAAAATAATTTCTGCTTTGATTTCTTCTTTCAATTCCTCTGGTGTCATGGATTTTACAGTCGCTTGTGTTCCTACTGGCATAAACACTGGTGTTTGAATATCGCCATGAGGGGTATGCAGAATTCCCCTTCTAGCTCCTGTTTGTTTGCATTGATGCAATAATTCATAGGTTACTGCTACTTGTGATTTCATTTTTCTTCTCCTTTTTTATTGGATGAACATAGCATCGCCAAAACTAAAGAAACGATATTTTTCTTTGACTGCTTCCTGGTATGCTTTCATCATATATTCTTTTCCTGCTAACGCAGATACTAACATTAATAACGTTGATTGTGGCAAATGAAAATTGGTAATTAACCCATCTAATATTTTAAAGGAATAGCCTGGATAAATAAAAATCTCGGTATCTCCTTCTGTTTCTTTTACTTTTCCTGTTTTTTCTGCCACCGTTTCTAGTACCCTACAAGAAGTAGTTCCAACAGCAATGACTCTTTTTCCTTTTTGTTTTGCTTGGTTAATTTTGTCGGCATCTTCTTGTTTTAGATAATAATGTTCGGAATGCATTTCATGTGCCTCTACTGTTTCCTCTTTTACTGGTCGAAAAGTTCCAATCCCAACATGCAAAGTAACATTGGCAATAATAATTCCTTTTTCTTCTAATTGTTTTAATAGTTCTTCTGTAAAGTGCAAGCCAGCTGTTGGAGCTGCTGCTGAGCCATTAAATTTAGCATAAACCGTTTGGTATCTATCTTTTTGTTTTAATTCTTCATGAATATAAGGTGGTAATGGCATAAGTCCTATTTGGTCTAAAATTTCATTAAAAATCCCTTGATACTGGAATACTACTTTTCTGGTTCCTCCTGGCATAATTTCTAATATTTCTGCTTTTAGTATCCCTTCTCCAAAACTAACCTTCGTTCCTACATGAAGCTTATTTCCTGGTCTTACAATACATTCCCATATGTCCCCCTCGATATTATTTAGCAATAAGAATTCAACATTAGCTCCTGTTTCTTTTTTCCCATATAATCGTGCTGGTATTACTTTAGTATTATTTCTAACTAAAACATCTCCTGGTTCTAAATAGTCAATAATATTGTGGAATGTCCTGTGTTCTATGGTTTGTTTTTCTTTATTTAAAACCATTAGTCTTGATTGGTCTCTTTTTTCAATTGGTGTTTGTGCAATTAGTTCTTCTGGTAGCTCATAATTAAAATCTTATACTTCATTTTTTAACTTCTACCTTTTCTACAATAGAGATTAGCAGGGATTAGGGGACGTTCCTTAAAATCCCTGTTTCTGGGAATAAGGGATTTTAAGGAACGTCCCCTAATCCCTAATCCCTTTTGAATTTTCTAACTATATTCTCCATCAATTCTCGCATTTCTTCTATGATATTTTCTGGTTCTTTGAAGACTTCTTTCATTGTATAAGAATATTCAAAGTTGCTTTTTTTGGCTGGTTTTAAGTTATAAATTTCTGGTGGTAATCCTATTTTCCCACTTGTGGTGTTTATGTTTTTGTTCATGTAGTCGGTGTACCATTTCTTTTGTCCTATCATGATTTCGTTTTGATAACCATATTTTTCATAATCGTGTAGTTCTGGTCTGCTATAACCATATTCTTTTGCATTTCTTTCTAAAGAATGTAGAAATTCATGTAAAAACACTTCTTCTGGAAAGGTATTAATTCTTCTATCATATTTGTAAATATAACTTCTTGAATCGTTTGGTAATCGGATATTGGAAAATCCTATTCCATAATAATCCATAGAACCTAAACCTATCCAGTCATTTACTTCGATATCGTTTTGGTGTTCTTCGTCTCCGAAGTCTTACGATGACAAAGATATGGTCATAGTTATGAGTGGATACTGTATCTTTGATATAGTTTTCTACATTTTCTGCTGATACAAAGTAACCAAATTCTTCATCATAGGATAATTGTGTTAATGGTGTGTCTATTTGGTATATATCACATTCTGCCATCATTTTTCTGTTGGATAGGGTACTGCAAGAGGTCTCAAATAAATTGATGGTATTATTGATGTCTTTTACGTCATTTCCGCGTTACCTCTAATTGAATTCTTTTATTATTGATGGTTACGTCTGTGTTTTTAAAGATGTAACAAGCAAATTTCCATGTGTTGTTTTGTTCTGCAATGCCTTCTTCCATTCTAAAGTCTGAGAACCAAGCTTCGCCTTTCGCTTCACCTAAGTTTCCACCTAATCTGGCTCCTATGTTTATTTCTTCTCTATCTTTACTGTTAAATATTAATTCTATTTTTTGCCAATCCTGCGTTCCAGTTATAGAAACTGACCTCTCTGTAGTTCCTTCCACAGCAAGTCCAGCTCCTACCCCTGCTGTTTCTTCCTTTGCTTGTATGTTATTTGTTTTTACCATACAGGTTACTTTATAAGGTTGATTTTTCTTAACTGCTACTTTTTTGTAGAACATAGCATCGTTGTATTCTGGATTTTCTATTTTGTAACTTCTTTTTCCTTCATATTTGATTTGTTTGTCTCTTGTAAATTGAGAGGTATATAGCTTTGTTTCGCTTCTTACAAAGTCATTGAAGTTGTTTTGTTGGTAGTATTGGTAAGCAAAAAATAATATGACCAATAAAATGGCTAGCGATAGGTAATAACTTATTCTATGCTTTTTTCTGGTTTGTTTTTGCTCCATTTTCTCTTTCCTCCCCTCAACTATTATATATGATTTTACTAAAATTAGCAACTATATAAAATGTTAAAAATGGCAATGCTTTTTCATTACCATTTTTGCTCTTTTATATGTTTATTCTTCACTTTTTGGCTCAGCAAAGTCTAACATACTTAAGTTAATTCTATCTTGGTCATCAATACCAATAACCTTAACTGTTACCATGTCGCCTACATGAAGAACATCTTCAATATTTTTAATTCTTTCTTTGGATATTTTAGAAATGTGCACTAATCCTTCTTTTCCACCACATCCCAAATCAACAAAAGCTCCAAAGTTCATTAGACGTACAACTTCTCCATAGTAAATTCCACCAACTTCAACTTCTCTTACGATATCTTCTACCATTTCTAAAGCTTGAATTGCTTTTTCGTTGTCATTTGAATAGATAAATACTTGGCCATCTTCTTCAATATCGATTTTTACACCTGTTTCTTCAATGATTTTATTAATCATTTTTCCACCTGGTCCGATAACGTCTTTAATTTTATCTACTTTAATTTGTGTACTTACTATTCTTGGTGCATATTTAGATACGTCTTCTCTTGGTTTCTCTATCACTGGTGCCATAATGTCCTCTAAAATGTGTTGTCTTGCTTTTTTCGTTTTTTCAAATGCTTCTTTAATAATGTCATAGGTTAAACCATCGCATTTAATGTCTACTTGAATGGCTGTAATTCCTTCTGAAGTTCCACCTACTTTAAAGTCCATATCACCAAAGAAGTCTTCTAGTCCTTGAATGTCTACTAGCATTACATAGTCGTCATCTTTTTCTGGATTGGTTACTAATCCTGTTGAGATACCTGCTACTGGTCTTTTGATTGGTACACCTGCATCCATTAAAGATAAGGTACTTCCACAAATACTTGCTTGTGAAGTTGAACCATTTGAAGATAATACTTCTGATACCACTCTTATGGCATATGGAAATTCTTCTTTTGATGGCAAGACTGGTACTAAGGCTTTTTCTGCTAAAGCTCCATGTCCTACTTCTCTTCTTCCTGGTCCTCTGCTTGGCCTTGCTTCTCCTACTGAGTAACTTGGGAAGTTATAATGATGCATATATCTTTTAGACTCTTCGGTATCAATTCCATCTAATACTTGTTCTTCACTTATCATTCCTAAGGTAGCAATGGACATTACTTGGGTTTGTCCTCTTGTAAATAAGCTACTGCCATGTGTTCTTGGAAGTAATCCTACTTCACAAGATAATGGTCTAATTTCATCTAGTTTTCTTCCATCCACCCTTTTATGTTCAAAGTAAATCATTTCTCTTACACATTTTTTCTCTAACTTGTAGATTGCTTCTGCTATGTCTTTTTTGTGTTCTTCAAAGGCTTCTTCTCCCATTTTTTCGGTGTAAGCTTCTTCGATTTTTTTGGTTAATTCGTCGATATTTTTGTCTCTGGTTTCTTTGTCTTGTTCTTGTACTTTTTCTTTCATTTCCTCTTGGAAATTACTTTCTATCAATTCATAAACTTCATGGTCAACTTCAAAAGATTTATATTCGAATTTTGGTTTTCCTATTTCTTTTTGCATTTTACTGATAAATTTACAAATCTTTTTAATTTCTTTGTGTGCTTCTTTAATCGCCTTTAACATAGTAGCATCTGGCACTTCGTTGGCTCCTGCTTCAATCATGGTAATTTTCTTTTCGGTTGCTGCTACGGTTAAAGTTAAATCACTTTTTTCTCTTTCTTCTACAGTTGGATTGATAACAATTTTCCCCTCTACTAAACCAACGTTAACGGCTGCTGTTGGTCCATTAAATGGAATATCAGAAATAGCCAATGCTGCTGCTGCTCCTATCATGGCTGCTACTTCTGGTGAATTATCTTGTTCTACGCAAAGTACAGTTCCTACTACTACTACATCATTTCTAAAATCTTTTGGAAAAAGTGGTCTTAATGGTCTATCAATGGCTCTTGAAGTCAAAATTGCTTTATCACTTGGTTTTCCTTCTCTTTTTAAGAAACCTCCTGGAATTTTTCCAACGGAATATAATTTTTCTTCAAAATCTACAGATAATGGGAAGAAATCAATTCCTTCTCTTGGCTCTTTAGAAGCTGTTACATTAACTAATACACAAGTATCTCCATAACGTACCAATACACTTCCATTTGCTAAACCTGCCATCTTTCCTGTTTCGATTACTAGCTTTCTTCCTGCTAGTTCTGTTTCATATGTTTTAAACATAATTTTTCCTCCTTCTTTAACTGGGATTAGAGGGACGTTCCTTAAAATCCCTGTTTTAGGGATTAGAGGGTCATTCCTATCCCTTTTGTTCCAAGCAAGTTTAGATGGTAACCTCTATAAAATGTTTTGCTATCAACACTTTATACAAGCTACTTACCTAATGCTTGCTCGTTTTTGCTTGTCCTAATAGACCCCAAGCATAAAATAAATCAACAAAAAGCCCATGCCAAATCTGCAATGGGCTTTGCTAAAATTATTTTCTTAATCCTAATTTTTCAACGATTTCTCTGTATCTGTTAACATCTTTTTTCGCTAAATAGTTTAATAAGTTTCTTCTTTTTCCTACCATTTTTAAAAGACCTCTTCTTGAGTGGTTGTCTTTTTTATGGATTTTTAGATGTTCTGTTAGTTCATTAATTCTTTCTGTTAAAAGAGCGATTTGTACTTCTGGTGAACCTGTGTCGTTTTCTTCTCTTTTATGCGTATTAATGACTTCTTGTTTTCTTTCCTTTGTCATTTCGCTACACCTCCTATTTTTTATTGACCTTAAACTGAGCTTAAAGTTTTGGTGTTTTTCTTATAGCTAAGTAAAAGGTATGTCTTTTTGACATACCTATTGTACTATATTTTGGAATATTTTTCAAGTGTTTTTTACAAATTTTCCTGATGTTTGTGAAAAGTTGTTTAAATCTCTTTTTCTGCTATGCTATCATAGTATAAGTTTTCTGGTGCTATGTCTTCTCCATTTTCCCATTGTATTGTATTTTCAAAAATTTTTACTTTTTTAAAATATTCTTCATTTCTTAACTTTTGATAAAATTTTTCTTTTATGTATTTCTTCATGTCAATAATTTTCTTTTCTTCATTTTCAAATTTTATCCATATTCTATAGTTTTCCAATATTTTTATTTTTATTGGCTTTGGTACTATATACATTATTTCCCCCTCCATTTTTTACTTTAAAGGTTCTATTTTAAAGAATTCGCCTTGCTCATGGATTAAATTCCACAAACTATTCAATTCTTCTTCATGAATAGTAATCCACGCTTCTACTAATTTTCTTTTTTTGTATGGAACTTGTCCTTCCAAAATATTTCCTTTTAAATCATATACCGCTTCTTGTTCATTATACCTAACATGTATATGTTTTTCATGATGTTTTCCGTTTTCATCAAAAAACATTTGAATAACAATTCCATAAAATTGCAAAATAACTGGCAATCTATCACCACCTTTACTATATCATCATTTTTTACTTTTTTCAATACCTTTTTTGGAAAATCCAAATGTAAGAATCACATTCAGAAAAAGATTTAAATTTTAATTATAGTGCAACATTTTATGCTTATTTTCAATTACTTTTCTTGCAAATTTACTATATAGTAACGAAAAAAACACAGTAACTTCACAATTACTGCATTTTAGAATCAAACAATATATTCAATAATTCTACACAATTAAAGCGACGCGAACCCCAATGTAGTATTAAATTTCCTTCACTATCTTTTCCGCTTTTTCTGTTTTATCTTATAAATAAAGTATCGTTCTAAATGAACAATAATTATTGGCATAATCAATGTTGTCATAGTCACGAGAAGATGTACAGTATGCATCGAGAAAGACAGTTCCGCCTCTAACTGGAGCTGGTGCTCCAGACATTAAAGATGTCTCTGTAGTCCAAGAAAAGTTATTGCTTGCCATATCCCAAACATTGCATATCTTATCTTGTCTGGCTGTATTACTTAAGTTATTGGTTCCTTTAGGTGCCAATGTAGTGTTTAAGCTATTTTGTTTTGAATAGGGTTTTGTTTTATTGCTTCTATTATCAAAAGTTTGTAAAAATACAATTGCCGTATCCCAAGCATAACTATTTACTAAATCACTTGTGAATTTGTTATTGGTTTCATACATTTCTCTTGCTAATGTTGCTGCTTGTTGTTGTGTAACATAATTGTACACATAGTCATTGGGTTTTGTTGTTACTTGTCCTAACTCATTCGCTTCAGAAGTTCTTTGTGTTACACTTCTTGCTTCATATCTCCCCATATAATATCCTTTATTGGTTGTTGCACTTGTTTTAAATGCCTGAATATTTTTAGCAACTATATTACCTTTATTAGAAGTTGCTAATTCTTGATAATAACTATCTATTACTTTTTCTCCTTGCGCCGTTGAATTCCCATTATCATCAAATGTATATCTGTTTAGTGTTATTGTTTCACTTGTAGTTTTCTGAGCATTGGTATAAACAGTGCCTACTGGTATCCACACAAACTGACTTCCAGCAGTAGCTTCATGGCTTACATCTTCAATTACAATTCCTTCTGTTGCATTAGTTGCAGAATCTTCTGCTATTTTAAATCCTTCTGGCACTCTCACTTCATTTCCATAAGTGTCTGTAATCGTTGTTGGTTGTTCTGAGTTTAATATAACGCCAGCTTCCTTTGCTTCCTCCACTGTGCTTGGTGCTTTCCAGACAGCATATAAAATCATATCTTCTTTAATACTGATATTGGCCCCACTTTCATATCCATTTCCTGTCCCTTCTGCTTGGGTATTCCACTCCAAAAAGGTATATCCTTTTCTTATATAATTACATTCTTTCAATGTTAAAGTAGTTCCTTGCTTAATTTCTATTGTTTCTGCTTGCCCTTCTCCTCCATTTGGATGATAGGTTACTGTATATTTTTCTCCTGTATCTTTTCCAAAATCCACAATTTTAGCGGTTTGTTTTGCTTCATCTACTTCAATTAAAAATTCATAATGTTCTTTACTTTCTACTAATAAATGGGTACTTTCTTCAAAAGTTGGTTGTTCTTCTCCACTACTGTTACATTTATAAATTTCGTTAACCCATTCTTTTTCTCTTATTTTTTTATCTAAACTAATTATCATTCGTTCTTCTTTTCTTTGTGTTTTTCTTTCTGCTATTTCATCTATAATAATTAAATTAATTTCTTCTTTGTATTGTTCTATTAGATGTTCTTCTTTGGCTTTATTCGTTTTATTTAATATTCCATTTTCTCCTGTTAAAGTCGCTATACTTATTCCCGCTAAAATTAACAATACGATAATCGTTATCACTAATGCAATTAGCGTAATTCCTCTTTGTTTGTTCATCTCTTTTTTCCTCCCATTATTTTCTTTAGTTTTTTCCATTGGTTCATTTTTTATTCCGCTTTTCTCATTCTTTCGTAAGATTTTCTTTGTTGCATTGTATCAAATAGAAAGATACTTGTCAACAAATTAACATAGTTGGTTTCATTTTTTTTAACACAGTAACTTCACAATTACTGCATTTTAGAATCAAACAATATATTCAATTTTATTATGCGGAAAATAGTGACTCATCTGTTCACGCAAAAACAATTCTGCCTCTCCTCTTATTTCATTTTTGTACCAATATTTCCCACGACCTCTACCTGTCATATTCTCCTTATCATACAAAGAAATCGCATTGGGAAAAGCTTCTTCATTTATTTTCGTGTGAATATAACTATACGTCATAAAAATAATTTCAAAAAACGCCTCTTTTTTTACCGCTTCTGACAATTCTTCCGCTAACCTTTGTATCAATTCTTGGTAAAGTAATTTCCAATTTTCCACTAAAATAACAGGAGCTATCAAAATTCCAATCGAATAGCCCGCCTCTTTTAATTTATTAATAGCCTCAATTCTTCCCTTTAACCTAGAAGTCCCAAATTCTACACGATTAATAATTTCTTCTGGATTAACACTCATTCTAATAATCACTTTCCCTTGATGATTCAGTGGTAGAATATCATCTACCATATCAAATTTAGTAGGAAAAGTTAATTTCCCCTGTTTTACCTTTTGAAAATTTTCAATCGTCCACTTTAAATTATTAGTAATGGTATTTTCTAAAATCAAGTCACTATTGCTTCCGATTTCAAAGGTTAACTCTTTTTCCGATTTTTCCGCTGTCTTTATTATTTTTTCTAACATAGCCTCACGATTGACAAACAAGCGTAAATACGCACATTTATTATAGTTACATACCAAGTAACAATACATACAAGCTGCTATGCAACCAGATGAAGTATAAGGCACCAAATAATCTGAAGTTTTATGATTTTCTACAAATTTATGTGTTTTTCTAACCCCAATAATTAAATTTCTCTTCATATCTGCAAATTCTCGATTGGACTTTTTTCTCATTTCTTCAATATTATTATGGTTTTCTATCTCTATTTTAGGCACTTCTTTATACTTATCCATTAATTCCTTACCTAATGGATAATTCATAATTTCTTTTTCAAAATAAATAGCTTTTGGTTTAAACATTTTTTCCCACTTCCTTGTAGTCTTAGTTTAACCAAAAGCTTTTTTTGTATTCTTATTTTAAAATAGTTACGATTTTTTCCATTGTTTCTATTTGATAATCATTTTCAAAAACATAGTCAAATTCATATTGGTCATAATTCATACTATTCTTTTCACGCTTCAAAAAATAGTCCTCTGTTATCTTGTCTCTCTCCATCACTTTATTTTTTCGTTTGTCATCCTCTGCCTTCATCAAAATCTTTATATCACACTGGTTCCAATATTTTTCATCAATAGGAAGCAAAGCCCATTCTAATATAATGATTTCTGGTTGCTTGTTTAAAATATCATCTAAAACATTTTGCATATATCCCCAAGTAACTTCTGTTAGCTGATCCATTTTTTTCGTATCCGAAAAAACGAGATTTCCCAATTTTTTTCTATCTACCTTTTTATTTTCATCTAAAATTTCTTGTCCAAAAATCTCACACAATTTTTCTGTAATTTTTTCGTCATTGGTCGCTTGATGCCCTATTTTGTCTACATTAACACTTTGACACGCTAACTTTTCACTTAGTAGTTCTGTTAAGGTCGATTTTCCACTTCCCGATTTTCCTGTTATTCCTATGATTTTCATAATTATTTTTCAACTTTCCTTTATTTTTCGTAGGTAACAAACTCATAATCCAAATCATTTTTCTCGTCTTTTGGACCTTTTTCTCTACTTGTTTCCTTCCAAATTTCTGGATTGATTTTTGGGAAAAAACTGTCCCCTTCAAATTCCTCTTCAATTTCTGTTACATACATTTTGGTTACATGTGGCATTAATAAATTATAAATCATAGCGCCACCAATCACAAAGTTTTCTTCTTCATTTTCTATGTATTCTTGTATTTCTAACATAGAATGAACGACTTGTACATTTTCATCTTTTACTTTAAAATCTGGATTTTGACTAAATACAATATGCTTTCTCTCTGGTAAAACCCTTCCTAGTGATTCAAAGGTTTTTCTTCCCATAATAATGGTATGCCCTGTCGTTAACTCCTTAAAATGTTTTAAGTCGGCTGGCAAATTCCATATTAATTTATTTTCTTTTCCTATTATATTATTTTTTGCTTTTGCTACTACAATACTTAACATTTTTATACGCTCCTTCTCTAACTTTTACAATCTTATATTTTATTCTGCTACTGGTATTTTTCCTAATTTCATTGTTTTATCATATTCATATCCTTCTATTTCAAAATCTTCTGGTTTGAATTCATAGAAGTTTTTGGTTGGATTTTTTATGATTAGTTTTGGATGGACGTCTTTACTTTCTCCCTCCATTATTAGTTTTTTAACAAGTGGTATGTGTCGGTCATAGATATGGCAGTCTCCTATGTTGTGTGTTAAGGTTCCTACTTCTAACCCTGTTACCTGTGCAAACATATACTGCAATGCAGCATATTGCATGATATTCCATCCGTTAGCTGCTAACATATCTTGTGAACGTTGATTTAAAATCAAATGCAATTTTCCTTGTTTTACTAACCACTGCGTACTATATAAGCATGGTTCTAATCCCATGTCTTTTAATTCTTCATGATTATATATATTTGTCATAATTCTACGGCTGGATTGGTCATTTTTTAATAAATATAGAACGTTATCTACTTGGTCCATTTCTTTTAGACCTTCTTTGGTTTTAAATTGGTATTTTTTTCCCATTTGATATCCATAAGCTTTTCCAATGCTTCCTTCACTGTCTGCCCATTGGTCCCAAATGTGAGAGTTTAATTCATGCACATTGTTGGATTTTTTTTGCCAAATCCACAAAACTTCATCAATTGCTTTCGTAAAGGTTTTACTGTTGTTTCTTAAGGTTATCATTGGAAATTCTTTTCCCACATCGTATTTGTTTGATACCCCTACAATAGATACATAATTTGCTTCTGTTCCATCTTCCCATCTCGTTCTTACATTGGTTCCTTCTGATGATATTCCATTTTCGATTATTTCTTTGCAAGTTTCGATAAAGTGTTTGTCTGCTTGTGTCATTTTTGTTTCCTCCTCTAGTTTTTTTCAAAGTATATCATATTATTTTTCAAATTTCTACTTTTTTTGACCCATTTTTACAATTTTGCTAAGCAAAATTTCTTGTAATGCTTGTGAAAAATTAATCCCCAGTTTCTCGGCTCTTTTGTTTAACCATTGTGGTATAGTTAATGTCTTTTTTATGGATTTTTTACTACCATACTTTTCTGTATATTCGTCTATATTTAATAAAAGTAAAGATTTAAATCCTTCCTTTTCAATTTTTATTTCTTCGATGGTAGATGGTTTTGGTATTTCTTCTTCCTCTTCTATGGCTGTTAATAGCCACCCTAAAGCTGCATCTTGTGCCATTTCTATTGCTTCTTCTAAGGTTTCTCCCTGTGTTACACAACCTATTAAGTCTGGTACTTCAACGCTGTATCCCCCTTCTTTTTCATAATAGAATTTTGCTGGATAAACTAATTTCATCATTTTTCTTTCTCTCCTTCTTTTAATCCTGCTTGCTTTCGTATAGAATACACCATTTGTTTAAATGTCAATCTATCGCCTTCTTTCTTATTTTACTACGTGTAGCACGTATTGTCAATTATTATTTTGGATTTTCTTACGATAAAAAATAATTTTTCAAAACTAGGGAATATCTTTTAGTTCAATATTCCCCTTCTTCAATGACTTAAATAATCTTTTCTAAAATTATACTCTCTAACAAAACATATTTCAAGTATTTTCAACAAAAATTCATCGCATTTTTCGACATTAATCGCAATCCCATTTTGGCACATATTCTTCCTCATGCTTACCAAGCTCTTGGCAATATCCATTTTCAAACGCTAACTCTTCTATATAATTTTCTATTTTCAACCATTCCTCTTGGGTCAACTTTCGACTTAAATTTTCCACCTCTTTTGCCTGATAGGTTGGAAAATATTGTGCCATGATACTAATAAAAATTTCTTTTGGCAGATTTTCCTTTAACCATTTTAGTACTTTTTGGCTATTTTCGATATGATTTGGCAGAACCAAATGTCTTACCATAACCCCTTTTTTCATCATCCCTCTATTATCTAATTGAGGCACTCCAACCTGTCTTACCATCTCTTGAATTGCTTGTGTAGCTATTTCAAAATAGTTATGTACATGCGAATACTGTTCTCCTAAGCAATTCTCTGCATATTTCAAATCAGGTAAATAAATATCAATTAGTCCTTCTAACAACTTCAAAGTTTCTATTTTCTCATAGCCATTTGTATTATAAACAATCGGAAGCGATAGCCCTTTTTGTTTGGCTTTTTTTATGGCTTCTATAATAGGTATTACATAACTTGTTGGTGTTACCAAATTAATATTTTCTACGCCTTTTTCTTGTTGTTTTAAAAATATTTCTGCTAACTCTTGTGTGGTTATGTCTTTGCCTTTTCCCAATTGACTAATTTCATAGTTTTGGCAATAAATACAATTTAGGTTACAGTTCGAAAAAAACACCGTTCCCGAACCATTTTCTCCACTGATACAAGGTTCTTCAAAGTTATGGGTGCTAACTAAGGCAACACGAACTTTGTCGGTTGCCTTGCATCTTCCTATTTTTCCTTCTTTTCGATTACAATTACACTCATGTGGACATAGATTGCATTTTTCTAGTTGTATCATACTTGCTCCTTTTCTACCTTTTCTACTACTAATTTTCCCTTTTCTTCTTGAAGGGTAATTCTTTTTTTACTTAATTTATCGCTATTGTCTTTTGCTAGTTGCTTCGTCTTTTCTTCTTCCTGATAGTCTACCCTTCCAATTTCTTTGCCTTCTATATTTCTTATCACAATAATTCCTTGTTCATCTATTTGGGAATAATCTTCTAAATATTCTACAATTTCCACTTCATATCCTGTTTTAGTTTTTTCAATTTTATTTAGCAAAAACAAATCTTCTTCTTCGTCTAGTCCTGTTCCTGTGGCATAATAAACCTGATTTTCTTCATCTGGCACTAAATACATAGTTCCTTCTTTCGGAAATTTTTTAGCAAATTTTTCTCCAAAAATCTCTTTTGCTTTTGTCTCTATCATTTCACTTGTCAATTCATACTCTTCTAAGTTCTTCTTAACCACTTCCCATAGCCACATTTCATCTGCCTGATTGATATCTTCAAAAGCTGGTAAGGCCTCATTGGTTATTTCCTGCCACATATAAATTTGTTGAAGATAACTCTCGATTTTTTCAACTTCTTCTATCTTAATTTCTTGGGATGAAATAGCAAACTTTTTATAGGCAATAAATCCAACTAAAATGATGACTAATACAATTATGATAGCAATTAATTTTTTCATTCTCTCTCCTCCATTTTTAGCTTTTGTTTTTCTCTTAATTTTTATTCTATCATATTTCTTATTTTTTTACCACTCAATTACTACCTTAAATAAATCACCATCAATATAAATGTCAAACGTTCCTCCTTGTAATTCTGTCAAGCTTTTAGCTATGGATAATCCCAAGCCACTTCCTTCGGTGTATCTTGCTTTATCCCCTCTGACAAAACGTTGCATTAATTCATCACTACTAATATTTAGTTTCTCCTTTGAAATATTTTTCATACTGATACTAATTTTGTTTTTCTCTTTTGTAATATCAATATAAACCCTTGAATTCTCTAGTGCATATTTGGTAATATTACTAAAAAGATTTTCTATTACTCGATATAAATAGCGATTATCGGCTTTTACTTTTATTCCTTCTGGCATATTACTTTCAATTTGTAGCCCTTTTTCTTCAAAGCGGTCTTTGAATTCCCCGATACTTTGGTTAATTAATTCTTTTAAATTAATTTCTTCGATGGTAAGTTTCACATTTCCAGAAGATACCTTTGAAGCTTCTACTAAATCTTCTGTTAGCTTTTTTAATCTTTGTGACTTCATATCTAAAATTTCAACATATTCTCTTATTCTTTCGTCTTGTAGTTCTTCTTTTTTCAATAAATCTACATAGTTAATGATAGAAGTTAATGGTGTTTTGATATCATGTGACACATTGGTAATCAACTCTGTCTTTAACCTTTCTGACTTCAAACTCTCCTCAATTGCATTGGAAAATCCACCTGCAATATCATTAATGTAAACTGCCATTTCCTTTTGCACGCCTTGTAATTCGCTATCATTTAAATATATCTCATTATTTCCTTGATATATTTTTTCTAATGCTTCTTTTATTTCATCTTGTTGTCTCGTATATTTTTTAATTCGATAAAAAACCCATAGCCAGAATAGAATTAGTGCAATAATTGCAGTTGCACTACCTAGTAAGCAAGCTAGCACAACACTAATTACAACAAATCCCCAATAATACCAGAAGATTTTTTGTCCACTTGACGTTTTTTGACTAAACTCTTTGACATATTTCTTCATCTTTTTGTTTACTAACCAATTCATAATCTTGTAGGTTAAAAAACTTTTCCAAAAAGTTTTTGCCTTAATTCTCTTTATGGTTGTAATCCCCCATACAGCACAGGCAATATACCCAACAATATAAAAAATTAAGAAAAAACCAATTACTATATAATAAGAAGAAAAAATATCATTTGTCATACTAACTAGAATAGTAGCTGCTATGGCTATTACATTCACACATATTGCACAAATAATTTCATAAGGTATCTTGTCTAAGGTATTTAAACAAATTCCACTTTCTCCTTTTTTATAGCCAATTGCACAAAATAGATAAAAAGCAATCATTAGCAATACTATCACACTAAAAATACACCCATAAATTGGTAAATCCCTATGTTGCAACATAAAATCATAGGCCGTTTTATCGAATAGAAAATTACTTGCTATTGTGGCTTCTTCTTCATCAAAAAAGCTATAAATATCATAATCATGTTCGTTACTTTCTTGTGTATCATTAAAACAATAACTATATTTAATATTATCTTGATTAATATAACTTAAATTAGTATCCACTTTTCCATCTACAAAATTCCAGTATATCTTCTGATTTTGCATATCACTCATTACTTGTTGGTAATCACCACTTTTAATATTCGTAAATAAGTCTCCTGTTGCTTTTTCTACAATAACGTACTTAATATAATTTCCAACTTGGCTACTATCATAATTCCTTCCTTCATCAAAATAGCAATACAAGTCTCCTTCTTGATTTTCCAATTTTCTAAACTTTTTATCCCTTACCTCTGGCTCACAATAATAAACTTTTCCTAAAAAGAAATACAAATAATTATTAGCAAAATTCTCTGTTTGTGTGTATTTTACCTCTTCTTTTTTATTTCCAAATTCATTTAAAAATGCTAGATGGAATACACTTAATCCAAAAATTGCTACTAAAATTGGTATCATAATATAACATAAAACTTTTAAAACACTTGAATTTCTTACCTTTTCCATTTTCTTTTCTCCTCTCTGTGCATTGGGGACGTTTCTTTTTGCACATTTTTGTGCATTTGGGACACATCTCTATTCTTAAAATTAGACAATTTCCTAAAGAATTATAAATTTGAAAAAAGCGCATTGAAAGTGATTGAAGTTAGAAATTCTTAATTCATAATAGGGAAAGTGTTCGCGCTTGACGCGGAAAGGGACCCTATTATGAATTTAGAATTTCTCTGAAAATCAGCTTGAACGAGCATTTTTGATAATTTATAATTCTTTAAGAAATGTATTATTTAATCCTCAGAGATATGTCCCAAATGCACAAAAATGTGCAAAAAGAAACGTCCCCAATGCACCTTACTCTGCTTCGATTTTATATCCTACCCCCCATATAACTTTTAAATATCTTGGCTCTTTGGGATTAATTTCGATTTTTTCTCGAATATGTCTTATATGCACAGCTATTATATTTTCGGCTCCAAAGCCTTCTTCTTTCCAAACATTTTCATAAATTTGTGGAATGGAATATACTTTTCCTTTGTTTTCTAATAAAAATTTTAAAATATTATATTCGGTCGCTGTTAGTTTAACTTCTTTTCCATCTACTGTTACTTTTTTGGTTTCGTCATTGATTACAAGCTCTCCTGTTTGATAAATTTTACTATTTTCTTTATTGTCTAAAGCTCCAAAGCTTACATATCTTCTTAAATTTGAATTCACTCTTGCAATTAGTTCTAATGGATTAAAGGGTTTTGTGATATAGTCATCGGCTCCTGAATTTAGTCCTCCTATTTTGTCATAGTCTTCTGATTTAGCAGATAGCAAGATAACAGGTATGCTTTTGGTTTTCCTAAGTTCCTCTAAGGTTTCCATTCCATCTTTTTCTGGCATCATGATATCTAATAAAACAAGATGAATTTCGTTTTCTGCTATGATTTCTAAAGCTTGTTTTCCATTATAAGCTTTTAAGATATGATAGCCTTCTTTTTTCAAATAAATATCAATGGCTCCAACTATTTCTTTATCATCATCAACTACTAATATATTATACATTTTCATTTCCCCTTCGTTATTAGTATAACATATCTTTTCTGAATAAAAAATAGAGAAAAACTTAATTTTCTCTTAAATCCCTATTTTTTCAATATGTAACCATCTGATTTTTTGAAATTCATATTCTGAAATTGCTTTTCCGAAACTGTCAAAGGTATGGGAAGCTATTTTGATACCTTTTAAGCTAAATTTATTTTCTATTTCTACGATAAGTAAAGTATGCCCATATTGTTTTCCATCAAAGGATAGTTGTGCAATATCTCCAGTTTCTATTTTGCTTTGGGTTGTTTCGACTGCTTGTGGACCTAGCCCTTTATTGTTTTTTAGAAACTGGTACAGATATTCTACACCACTCCAAGAAGGAGATTTGTTATTGCCGTTTATATAATACCACCCTATGTCTTTTTGATAGTTCATGACTTTACTTCCTGCATAGATACATTGGGATACAAAACTGGTGCAGTCTCCTCCTACGGTATCAAAGTTGTAGTAGTTTGGATTTCTTTTGAATGCCCATTTTTTAGCATAACTTATTGCTTCTGGTCGATTGTATGGTTTATTTTTCATATACGTTCCTCCTGAATTGTATTATTATATTCTGTATTAAAAATAATGTTCTTTCAGTTCCTCATGTTTTTAATCCTTTATTAATTTTCCTACAATATAAAAAAATCGCTTTAGATTAATACTTCTAAAACGACTTATGTTCTATACATTTAATACACTTCTATTTTTACTTCTTTCCCCTTAAAAGCAAAAACCATTTTGGTAATGTTGATAAAACCTCTTTCTCTCAGATTTTCTTCGTACTTTTTTTCTTCTATTTGCTTTTTAGCATTTTCTACAGTTTCTTCTATTGTTTTTTCTTCGGTATCTTCTAGCACTTTAAATTCCATAATAAAACTATTTGCATTTTTATCTTGCGGTTCTAGCATAATATCATATCTTCCCATGCCAGATTCTCGGTTAGAATTTACATAGTAACTATCTTTTAATCCCACTAACATTCCGAAGTACAAAGGCATGGTAAAAGTTTTCGGCTGTATTAATTCCAACATACATATAACTAAACATTTGCTCTACTAATATCTTAAATTT
Source organism: uncultured Clostridium sp. (assembly GCA_947573965.1). Classification (GTDB taxonomy): domain Bacteria; phylum Bacillota; class Clostridia; order TANB77; family CAG-508; genus CAG-269. Next base: position 17,654 of record CANPHV010000001.1, on the reverse strand, counting down.
TTTCTCAAATTCTTTTAAATTTAAAGTTACTAAATCTTTTAATATACTGTTTAAATCATTTCCAATTACTTTATCTCGAAACCAGTCTCTTACAATACTTTGAAATAAAGCTTTTATTTCATAATTGGGAATTTTTACTTTGTATCTTCCTTCTGTAATATTTACTGTTTCTACTATTTTTAAGTATCCAGTTCCTACTAATAAGCCCCATATATTATCTTCCTTTTGTTCAATTCCTACAATAACCGTTTCTTGATCTACGATTACTTCAATAGCTTCATTTTTTAATAGTCTTTCTATTTTTTCTTTTACGGTTGTTGAATTTTTTAATATCAATTTAATTAGGTCATTAGAACTTGTGTTAACCCAATATGGTACTAATTTTCTGTCTGTTAAGTAATTTAGAATACTCCAGGGGTTGTAAATTCCTGTTAAATTTCCTATAGTATAGCCATCATACCATTCTCTAATTTCTTCTTTTTCTCCTTCTATTTCAAAATCGCTAATTACTTTTTCCATTTCTTCTGTTGTTATTCCAAAATCACTACTAAATTCGTTATCTAATATAGTAAATACTTTAAAATTATTGGCACCACTAAAAATACTTTCCTTTGCCACTCTTGATACCCCTGTAATTACTGTTTTTTCTAAGTATTGATTATCTTTGAAAGTCACCCCATAAAAGGTTTTGAAGAATTTAATTGCTTCTTCATAATATCCTTCTATATAAGCATTTTGCAATGGTACATCATATTCATCTACTAGTAACATTGCTGGCTTTCCATAATGGCGATTTAAGTATTTTGATAATTCTTTTACACTATTTTTCAAATCTACTTCATTTTCTTTGGCGTACAAAATCTCTTTTATTTTTTCTTTTTCTTCTGGATATACACTTTCACTATCCAACAAGTATCTATGTTCTTGATACATCTCTAAAATTGCAGTTTTCATATTTAATAGCATATTTTCATAGTTTCTATCTTGTACATCTTTTAGTGTAATATAAATAACTGGATAATACCCTTGCTTAGAAGTATATTTCTCTCCCTGTTCCATAATTTTTAAACCTTTAAACAATTCTTGGTTATCTGTTGTTTTACAATCAAAATAGTATTTTAGCATACTCATATTTAAGGTCTTTCCAAATCTTCTTGGCCTGGTAATTAAGACTACTTTGCTATTATTGTCTATAATATCTTTCACAAATAAAGACTTATCAATGAAATAGTAATCTCTAATTCTTAATCCTTTGAAATCACTTTCTCCAATTCCAATTCCTTGCATCTCTTTCCCTCCTTGTTTTAGTTTGTCTATTCTCTTCTAGTAGTATTCTACTATAAGATTAGAAAAAAATCAAGAAAAACAGCATAAATCCATTACGCTGTTTCTTTTTTATCTTGTTTTTCTGGCATTTGTCTTTTTTTCTTTACCATTGGCTTACGCACTGTTTTTTGCTCATTAATAACAATTTCTGGCTCTGCTCCATTTAAGACAGTATCCTTTGTTACAGTACATTTTTCAATATTAGGATTAGAAGGAATTTCATACATAATATCCCTCATAATTTCTTCAATAATCGAACGAAGTCCTCTTGCCCCAGTTTTTCTCTCAATGGCTTTCTCTACAATAGCTTCAATGGCATCTTTTTCAAACACTAATTCAACACCATCCATTTGGAATAACTTTTCATATTGTTTTACTAATGCATTTTTAGGTTCTACTAAAATTTGCACCAAAGCCTCTTTATCTAATTCTCTTAAAGTTGCTATAATTGGTAATCTTCCAATAAATTCTGGAATTAAACCAAATTTCAATAAATCTTGTGGTAATAACTCTTGGAATATTTCATATTGCTTGATTTCCTTTTTGCTCCTAATTTGGCTACCAAACCCGATTGCTTTTTCACCTGTTCTATTTTTAATAATGTCTTCTAGTCCTTCAAAGGCTCCTCCACAAATAATTAATATATTTTCTGTATTAATTTGAAGTAATTCTTGATTTGGATGTTTTCTTCCTCCTTGTGGTGGTACAGATGCAACCGTTCCTTCAATAATTTTTAATAAAGCTTGTTGTACACCTTCTCCACTTACGTCTCTTGTAATAGAAGGATTTTCTGATTTTCTAGTTATTTTATCAATTTCGTCAATATAGATAATTCCTTTTTCTGCTTTTTCGATATCCCCTTCTGCTGCTTGGATTAATTTTAGTAAAATATTTTCTACGTCTTCCCCTACATATCCTGCTTCTGTTAATGTTGTGGCATCGGCAATTGCAAAAGGTACATTTAAAATTTTAGCAAGAGTTCTTGCTAGTAATGTCTTCCCACAACCAGTTGGTCCCAATAATAAAATATTACTTTTTTGAATTTCTACGTCGTCTTGTGATGCCGTTTCTTCATGAGCTACTCTTTTATAATGATTATAAACCGCTACTGATAGGGTTTTCTTTGCTTCTTCCTGTCCAATTACATAGTCATCTAATATTTTCCTGATTTCTTTTGGACTTGGTATATCTTTTAATTCATTTAAAGAATATCCTGCTTTTTCATCCTCATAAACTTCTGTTTCAATAATGCTATTACAAAGTTCTACACACTCATCACAAATATATACCCCTGGTCCTGCTACTATTTTCTTAACATTTTCTTGTGCTTTTCCACAAAAGGAACATCTTACACTTTTCGGTATATCATTTTTTGCCATCTTCTATTTTCTCCCTTTATCATCTTCTTTTTCAAATTTATTTTCTTTTATCCATAATACCATCGATTAACCCATACTTCAAAGCTTCTTCTGCTGTCATATAATTATCTCTTTCTGTATCATTTTGAATGGTTTCAATGCTTTGGCCTGTTCTATCACTCAAGAATTTATTTAATTTCTCTCTTGTTTTTACTAAATGGTCCGCATGAATTTTTACTTCTGTTGCTTGCCCAGAAATTCCTCCACCACCGATTAATGGTTGATGAATTAATATTTCTGCATTTGGCGTAGCAAATCTTTTTCCTTTTTCACCAGCTGCTAAAAGAGCTGCTCCCATACTTGCTGCCATTCCTACACATATGGTAGATACCGGACATTTAATGTAATTCATAGTATCAATAATTCCCATTCCATCCGTAATTGACCCTCCTGGTGAATTGATATATAAATTGATATCTTTATCTGGGTCTTCTGATTCTAAAAATAATAATTGTGCTATAATTAAACTAGAAGTAGTTGGATTTACGTCCTCTCCTAAAAATATAATTCTATCCTTTAATAATCTTGAAAAAATGTCATACGACCTTTCTCCTTTGCTTGTTTGTTCTACAACATAAGGTACTAAACTATTTCTCTCTAACATACTTTTCCTCCTCATTATTTGTTTCTTCTATTTTATATAGAAGTTTTTCTAAAATCCAAAAAGTTGGAGATAAATTTAAACTTTTTCGTTTTATTCCCCAACCTCTCTTGTTTTCTTTCTATTTCATTTTTGCATTTTTTACTAAGAATTCTAGTGCTTTTTCAGATGCTAATCCTTCTTTTATGTATTTTCTAACGTTTTCGTTTTTCATAAATTCTTCATCATTTTCTTTGCCATAGTTCTTAGCCATTTCTTTTAATTTTTCATCGATATCTTCGTTTGTTGCTTCGATTTTTTCTGCTTTAATGACTGCTTCTAAAGCTAATCTTGATTTTATTCCTTCGATTGCTTGAGGCTCATATTCTTTTTTCAAATCTTCTTGGGTTTTTCCCATCATTTGAAGATATTGTTCTAATTTTAGTCCTTGATAAGATAATCTTTGTTCCATATCTTTTAATGCATTTTCTACTTCCATTTCTACCATTCCAGATGGAATTTCTACTTTTACATTTTCACAAACAGCCTTCATTACTGCTTCTTGTGTTTCGTATTTTGCTTTTTCATCATTTTGTTTTTGTTGTTTTTGTTTAATATCTTCTTTTAATTCTTTTAAGGTGTCAAATTCACTAACATCTTTTGCAAATTCGTCATCTAATTTTGGAAGTTCTTTTTTCTTGATTTCATGAACTTTTACTTTAAAAGTAGCATCTTTTCCAGCTAAGTCTTTTGAAAAATATTCGTCTGGGAATTTTACTTGGATGTCCTTTTCTTCGTCAATTTTCATTCCAATTATTTGGTCTTCAAATCCTGGAATAAAGGTATTGCTTCCTATTTCTAGGTCATGTCCTTCTGCTTTTCCACCTTCAAAGGCTTTTCCATCTACAAATCCTTCAAAATCGATGGTTGCAATGTCTCCACTTTCTACTGGTCTATCTTCGATAGAGATTAATCTTGAGTTATGTTCTTGCATGTGTCCTAATTCATGCTCGATATCTTCATCGGTTACATTATACTCAATTTTTTCGATTTCTATACCTTTATATTTTCCAAGTTCTGCTTCTGGTTTGGTTTGCATTACTGCTGTAAAGATTACATCTTTTCCTTTTTCAATTTGTGTTACGTCGATGTCTGGTCTACTTACAACTTCTAATTTATTTTCTTCTACTGCTTCTTCTAAAGCATCTCCTGCTACTTCGTTGAAAGCATCTTCGAAAAAGATTTCTTTTCCATAATATTTTTCTACAATTTGCATTGGTGCTTTTCCTTTTCGAAAGCCTGGTATATTGAAGTATTTTGCACTTCTAAAATAGACTTTTTTGATGGCTTCTTCAAATTTTTCTGCCTCAATGGTTATTTCTAATTTTACTTCATTTGCATTTTTGGTTTCTTCTACTTTACATTTCATTGTTTTTTCATCCTTTCCTAAGTAACCTCGTTTTTGTATTTAAACGATAGCTTTTTTATTATACCACATTTTTCCTATTTTGCAAGGAATTTTTTTAATATTTTTCGAAAAATACTTGTTTTTTTTATTTTTTTGTGTTAAACTTGTTATCAGTCAATTTATTTATCAAGATTTAGGAGGTGCTATTAAGAAATGGCTGTATGTGAAATTTGTCAAAAAAAAGCAAGTCACGGAAATAAACTTAGTATTACTCGTTCTCATATCAGTAACAGGGCTGCTCGTACTTGGAGACCTAACTTAAGAAGAGTTAAAGTTGATATGAACGGAGAAACTAAAAGAATTTATGTGTGTGCAAAATGTTTAAAAGATGGTAAAGTAAAAAGAGCCTAAGAACAGCTCTTTTTTTTGTTATAATCATTTCTTTTTTATTCTGGTCTATTATTTTTTAAAAAAGGAAATCCATCATTGATATTCAGACTTTGTTCCCAAATCCCATTTCCCTCTCCATTATTCAATAAAGTTAGCAAACCTGAACCAATCGTTTTCATTTGTTGTAGCGTGTATTCTTCATAAGCACCAAAATTATTATTCGTTCCTCCCGCTACTCCTGTTTGATTTATAATTGCCGCATTATAAGAGCCTTCACCATTACTGATTTCGCCGCCATAATTTCCTACTATTGTTTGTCCCATAACTATTTCACTTGCATTATAATTATTATTAAAATAATTCTTTCCTTGAATTCCTTGTATAGCTTCGGTCGTTCCTATAATTCCTCCAATGTTTCCATAACCATAAATCGAACCCCTATTATAACTATTTTTAATGGTGGCAGAAGCCATATATCCAGCAATTCCTCCTGAATTATACATTCCATAGTTATTATTATATTTTGATGTAACAGTACCTGTATTAAAGCATTGTTCTACTATTGTATTGACAACACTAGCTCCTACAATTCCTCCTAAAGCACCACCGTTATTAGTAATTCCTGAATTAATATCATAATGGATTTTTCCTGTATTTTTGGATTTCGTAATAATAGATTGATGGCTAAATCCTACAATTCCTCCTGTTACAATTCCATTTGGAAAAATAGTAGAAGCATTTCCTGTAACTTCCCCTGTATTTGTACATTTTTCAATAATAGGAACGTGCCTTTCTCCATATGCTTCTCCACAAATTCCTCCTGCTATACCATAATTTTGTTTTGCTGTACCCCAAATCATTTCTGAAGTCCCAAAACACTTTATACGTCCAGAATTAGTACAATTAAAAATTTTGCATTCTCCTTGTCCATCATCATCAATGATTCCACTGATTCCACCAACAATTGAATTTCCATATATTGTGCCATTGTTTATACAATTGATTATTTGACTCTTATCACTTAATATTCCTACAATTCCTCCATGTCCATTCAAAGTAGTATCTGTAATTTCGCTATTATTTATGCAATTTATTACTTTTCCATTCTTAATTCCTCCTACAATACCTCCCACATATTCACATTTTGCATCCATCGTTCCCTTTACGATTACATTACTGATATTTCCCCCTATTACCATACCAAACAGTCCACTAGTTTTATATCTTTCCTCTTTGCTTAAAGAAGGAATTGTTACTGTATGGTTGTTTCCTTCAAAAGTTCCAGCAAAACTTTTTCCTGTAAATAGACCAATTGCATCCCAATAACCAATTGGTATCCAATTACTTCCTACTATTATATCCTCAATTACTTGAATTGTCCTTCCTTCAAAAGTATTATCTTCTTCATTTACTTGTATCGCTAAATTTCTTAAATCTGTTGCTGTCTTTATTATTTTTGTATTTTTTGCAACTTCTATTTCTGAAATGATTTCTTTTCCCTTATTATCCCACACTTTTACATAGCACTCTGTACTTTTATAAAACTCTAAATTTTCTATTCTATAATTTTCTTGTCTGTTTTGTTCTAAACTTTCATATTCATATGTCTTTGTACTCTTTCCAGCCACAAATAACTCCATTTTTTGAATCGCTTTTCCTTGACTTTCTGCCATTATTGTTAACATTGATTTTGCTTCATCATCTACTTCTCCTGCTGTTACACTTACTAGTACACTTCCTTCTCGTATATTGTTGATGGTAATTTCTTTTTTTCCTATTTTCTTATTTTTTCCAATTGCTTGTAAACAATAATCTCCATTTATTGGTATTTCTACTGTTATGCTCGCTTCTTTTCCACCAACTTCTTCTACCTTTACAAGTTCATATTTTATCTCTTCGCCTTCTACTTTTTTATAATTCACTCTAATTTCTTGTAACCCTTCTATATCTTCTGTTATAGCAGTTATAGTTATCTCCAGTTTATCTACTTCTTCTGTTTCATATTCTACTTTTATAATTTCTGGTTGATTTCCTTTCTCGTCTTTTTCTCCTTTATATTCAATTTTTAAATCTTCTTTAATAAAAAATTCATATCCATCTACAATCACAGTATAAGGAGGTCCTTCTGTTTTATCATTTGGCGTAATGAAAGTTAAACCTTCTATTTTTATTAATTCATCATAAACTGTTGTATTCTCTTTATTTATTTGATAAGCTATTATGGCTAATTTTATTTTTTCTTCTGCTGCTTGTCTTTTATATTCATTTGCTGCTTTACCTGATTTCTCAAGTAGTCCATTTTCTCCTGTTAAACTAGCAACACTTACTCCTACTAAAATCAGTAATACAATAATTGTTATTACTAGTGCTGTTAAGGTAATTCCTCTATTCTTTCTCATTAAAATCTTCCTCTCTTTTGTTTATTAATTCCTTTTTATCTTTCAATGCTCGTATGACATTCTTTGTCGTTTTTGCTACATTTTATCATTCCTTATTAATTAAATCAATAAAATTAGACAAAATTATTTTACAATTACGTAATCTTATTTCTACAATTATAAAAAAAAATCATGATTGATTCTTTCTTTCAATCACGATTTTTTGACTTTCATTATTAGACTTATTAGTCTTTAATGCCAAATATTAATTTTACAAATCCCCTCAAAAATTTCGGTACTTTTTTTACGACGACTGTCATATGTATCTCCCTCCTTTATATTCTAACAAGCAAGCCACATAAAACCAACACAAACAACTACTACGCCAATGATAAATAGCCAACCTGTTATGGGAAGTAATAATACTAACAAAATCCCTAAGCCAAAGCCAATTAAACAAATCGCCAATGTTTTTCTAAATAATTTTAACATACTACTATTACCTCCACTGTTTTTGTATATTATATTATTGATACTTATTATTGGTTCCTTTTTATGTTAAACGTATTCGATATATTGTTAAAACTAGTCATTCATACTGATATTATTCTATGAATATTGACAAATCCCCCCATTTTCCTGTAAAATAGAAAGTGGAGGTAATTTTATGAAAAAGCAAGAAACCATTGTCCTTGTCGAAGCCTTAAAAAAAAGATATCCTGACGCAACTTGCAGTTTAGACTTTACCACGCCATTTGAATTAGTTGTGGCTGTCATGTTATCTGCCCAATGCACTGACGAAAGAGTCAACAAGACAACCCCTGCTCTTTTCTCACATTGCCCAACCATTCAAGACTTTGCCAATATCGATTTAGCCACATTAGAAAATTTAATTCATCCTTGTGGCTTTTATAAAAATAAAGCCAAAAACATTAAATTATGTGCGAAACAAGTTATCGAAAACTTTGGTGGCGAAGTACCACATACTATGGAGGAACTAACTACTTTAGCAGGTGTTGGCAGAAAAAGTGCAAATGTTATTTTATTAGAAGTCTTTGGCATTGCAGAAGGAATTGCCGTAGATACACATGCCAAAAGAATTTCAAATTTAATGGGACTATCCAAACAAAAAGAACCTGAAAAAATAGAACAAGACTTAATAAAATTCTTTCCCAAAGAAGTTCTAAAAGATATTAACCACCTTTTCGTTTGGCATGGAAGAAATACTTGTATTGCCCGAAAACCAAAATGTGATACTTGTGTTGTTAACGCTTATTGTCAATTTTATCACTCACAAACAGACCAAAAATAGCACAAAAAAATTCATTTTATTATTGACAAAATACCAATAAAGTTATATATTTTTTACATATATATATTATTAAAAATTTAGGAGGAATTCACATGTTAAAAAACAAAAACAAACTTAAAATTATCGCTCTTATCGCTATGCTTATTTTAGCCCTTACCTTGCCTATCGTAAGAGCAGACGACGAACCTGTTGCTAATACCGAAGTAACAAGTCCAGAAGCAACTGCTGAAAATATTTCAACAGATATGCCTCAAACAACTAATACACCTGGAACATCAGACGAAAATTTCAAAAAAAATGACGTTTACCTTGCTGGTGATAACGTTACTATCGACTATATTGTAGATGGAAACTTATTTGTTTTCGCAAACAATGTTACCATTAACTCACAAATTGGTGGAGACGCTTTCATTTGTGCTGGTAGCGTTACTATTGGAGAACAAGGCTATGTATTTAGTAACCTATTTACCGCATCTAAAGATGTTACCATCAATGGTGTTGTATATGATTTATATGCAGCTTCTCAAAATACAACAATTAATGGATATGTTTATCGTGACATTCACGTAGGTTCTGATACCGTTAATATTTTTGGAACTGTTGGAAGAAATGCTTCTATTGATTGTAATACCTTAAACTTCACCAAAGAAAATGCAGAAGAAGGAACTTCTGGCGCAGCTATTAACGGTAACTTAAACTACTCTGCCAAAGAAGAAGTTTCAATTCCAGAAGGTATTGTTAGTGGAGAAACCACTTTTGAACAACAAAATTCTTTTAAAGAAAACTCAATCCAAGATACTATTATGAACTTAGGAACTTATGTTATTACTGTTGTTGTTATTTGGTTATTATGCTTATGGCTTGCACCAAAATTCTTAAAGAACAATACTTCACTTTTAACCACAAAGAAAATCTTACCAGTTATCGGATTAGGAGCTTTAACACCAATTATCCTATTTGCACTAGCTATCCTATTCTTTGTTTTAGACATTACTGTTACCTTAGGATTTGTCTTATTGTTAGTTTTATTTGGATTAATTATGATAAGCAATGCAATATTTATTATTACATTTAACAAGATTCTTTGTAACAAATTAAAAATCGAAAAAACAATGGGAACTTTTGGTATGTTAATTGCAACAGCTGTTGTTTTATGGCTAGTTGGTTTAATTCCTTATGTTGGATTTGTTTTAGGACTTATCGTTTCTATATTAGGAATGGGAATTGTAGTTTCTAGTTTAGTTTTAAAAGAAAAAGAAGTAAAAGAATAAAATTTTAGAAACCAAAAGAAGGTTAGTCTCAAGATTAACCTTCTTTTTTTAATTCATCAATAATCACTTTAAAATCCTTTGCAAGTACAATTGCTGTTCCTGCCACTAACACATTAGCCCCTGCTTTCTTTACCTCTGGAGCCGTTCTTAAATTAATTCCACCATCTACTTCTATATCTAGTTCTAATTTTTGTTCCTCTGCTTGTTTTTTCAATTTTTTTATTTTATGTACCATATCCGTTAAAAAAGTTTGTCCTCCTTTTCCCGGTTCCACAGTCATAACTAAACACATATGAAGATAAGGTAAAAACTCATATACTTCCTCTATTTTCGTATCTGGTTTTACTGAAATTCCAACTTTGCATCCATTCTCTTTAATATATTGTATCATTTCCCACACTTCTTCTTTGTCTTTGCAAGCCTCTAAATGGAATGTAATGATATTAGGCTCTACTGCTAGAAAATCATCAATGGCCCCCTTAATATCTTCTACCATTAAATGAACGTCTAATGGCAAATTAGATATTCTTTTAATATACGAAGCATTCTGAAACATTTTTTCATACGTATCTTTCTCTACAAACTTCCCATCCATAACGTCAATATGGAAATAATCTGTTTTTGCTACCTCTAACGCTAAAAAAGCATTTGCCTCCTCTCCTTCTTTAATGGATAATATAGATGTTGACACTTCTACCATTTCTTTTTCTCCTCTCTTTCTTTTAATTGCATATATATTTTTTTAAATCTTTCATATCTATCTTGTGAAATTTCTCCCTTATCCATTGCCTTTTTAATCCCACAATTCTCCTCTTTAATATGTGTACACCCCACAAATTCACATCCTTTTATTTTGTCCGTAAATTCCACAAAATAATTAGTCAAATCGTTACTTTCAATCTCCTCAATCGAAAACGTTGAAAATCCGTGGTGTATCTGCTATATAAGTATTTTCATCTATTTCATATAACTTAATAGCCGTTGTTGTATTTTTCCCTCTTTTGTTCCTTTGGCTAATCTCTCCCTCTTGCGTCATATCTTGCTCAAAAATCCCATTAATCAAGGTTGACTTTCCTACCCCTGAATTTCCTGAAAAAGCATTGATATTATTTTTTAACAATCGCTTCAACCCTTCAATTCCTTTTTGATTTTTCGCTTCTGTTTCCATTACCTTATAGCCTATTTCTTCATATATCTTTTTAATTTCCTTAAAGGCTTCCTTATCATCTAAATCCGTCTTATTTAGCACAATCAAACTTTTTATCCCCAAAAATTCTGCAAAAGCCAACTGTTTATCCAATAACAACAAATCTGGTTTCGGATTTTGACTTGAAACCACAAAAACGATTTGTGTAATATTAGCAAGTTTCGGTCTTTTTACATATACCTTCCTTTCCAATATTTCATTAATAACTGCCTTTTTCTTTTCTTCCTCCGTTATCTCCACCTCAACAAAATCTCCTACAACTGGTGTAATTTCTTCTTTCTTAAACCTTCCTCTTGCTGTTGCTTCGTAAATTTCCCCACTGGTTCCGGGTTTGATTGGGGATTTTGACTGCTACTTTATATAAGTTTGCAATGTTTTCTATGATTATTCCTTGCATGGTTCCTCCTTTAATTTCTGATATTCTTATTATATAGAAAAAAAATCCAATTAGCAATTGTCTAATTGAATTTTTATTATTTATTTTAATCAAATGTATAATTAGTTGTTGTTCTTACATCTATATCTTTTTCTCTTTCTTTAACCTCATCTATAAAAACTTTTACAGTAACATTTCCAGTTGCTACTACTTTTCCATTTCCAGTGTTAACTTGTGTTTCATTTTTATCTACCTCTTGATTATAGATGGTTTCTCCATTTGCTTCTACTCTTAATTTTACCTTTTTCTTCGTTGTTGTTGTATTTTCCGTTTCTGTATAGCCACCTGTCAATGATTTTACATTAACATATATCGTAGCATTTTTCTTTTCTGCTAACTTATTAACAGTAATCGTAATGGTAGTTCCTTCATCAACTACTTTTCCAGTATCCAGACTTTGTTTTAATACAACCCCATTATCTTTTGAACTATCTTCCTCATAAGCCACATTAACCTTTAGTCCTAAGCCTTCTAATGTTTTCTTTGCATTGGCTTCTGATTGACCAATTACACTAACTACTGAAACCTCTTTAATCCCTGTACCAGTACTTACATGAAGCTTCACAGTATCTCCTGCTAAAACCTCCGTATCTGGGTCTGTTTCTTGACTAATAACAAATCCTTCTTTTACCGTTTTGCTCGTTTCTTCTATAATTTCTGCCTTTAGTTTTGCTTCTTCTATTAATTTAATCGCTTCGTCTTTTTCTTTTCCTTTTACATTTGGAACTGTCGCTTTTTCCTGTCCTTTACTGATAACAACTTTAACAATGCTACCTTCTTTTACTTTATTAAATCTCTCCATATAAGTTGGGTCTTGTGAAATAACAAAACCTTCTGGAACTTCCTTGTGGTATTCTTCCTTTTCCACTTCAAATACTAGCTTGGCAGCCTCTACTTCTTTTTGCGCCTCCTCTTTTGACATGCCCACTACATTTGGCATTTCTACCTCTGCTGGATTTGTCATATTTAGTACTGCTAAAGTTCCTCCCAAGCTTAGTGAAAATAATAGAATAAGACCAACAAAAACACTAAGCACTTTATGATTTTTAATAAACTTTTTAAATTTACCTTCTTTTTTACCTTTTTTGTTTTTAGAATATGGTTCTTCTATTTCTCCATATTCATCCATATCAATTTTTTGTGTTCTCGCAGTATTATCATATTCTAATTCTTCTACAAAATCGCCATCGGGATTTTTCAATGATTTTTTCAAATCGCTTAGCATTTCAGAAGCTGATTGATACCTCAAAGTTGCATCTTTTTGCAAGGCTTTCATAATAATCTTGTTAATAGCTACTGGTATATGTGGATTGATTTCAATTGGTTCTTCTGGTTCTTCTTGCATATGCTTTAAGGCAACTGAAACTGGTGTATCCGCATCAAATGGCACTCTTCCAGTTAGCATTTCATACATAACAACACCTAAAGAATATAAATCTGATTTAGCATCTGTAAAGCCACCTCTAGCATGCTCTGGTGAAAAATAATGAACTGAACCAATAGTAGTTCCAAATGCTGTAATTGTCGAATTCGACACTGCTTTCGCAATACCAAAGTCGGTTACTTTAGCAATTCCATCTTCCGTAATTATGATATTATGTGGTTTAATATCTCTATGTACAATATTGTTCTTATGCGCCATATCTAGTGCAGATGCAATTTGAATGGCAACATTAACAGACCATTTCCATGGCAGTGGTCCTCTTTCTTTAATAATGATTTCTTTTAACGTTTTTCCTTGTATCAATTCCATTACAATGTAGTGCAAATTTCCTTCTACTCCTACATCATAAATAGAAACAATATTAGCATGAGTTAACCTTGCCGCTGATTGTGCTTCTGCTTCAAATCTTTTGATAAACTCTTCATCTGTCGTAAATTCATCTCTTAATATTTTAACTGCTACATTTCTTTTTAAAACCTTGTCAACTGCTTTATAAACCGTAGACATCCCGCCATTTCCTACTTTTTCGACCATTTCATATCGATTTCCTAATAGCTTTCCTTCTAAATTCATATTTTTCATTCCTTCCCCTTAAAGGCGTTTATATATTTTTGATAACAACAACCGTTATATTGTCATATCCTCCATTTTCATTGGCAATTTTAATTAATTCTTTTGGTGCTTGTTCTATATCTTTTTTAGCAATTCTATATATCTCTTCTTGTGGCACTAAATTGGTTAGTCCATCTGAACTCATCACAAAAATATCCTCTTTTAAAAATCCTCTTACCATGACATCTGGCTCAACAAATGCATTGCATCCGAAGTGCTTTCATTAACATATTTTTTTGTGGATGGTGGATGGCTTCTTCTTGGGTAATGGTTCCGTCCTTTACTAATTTTTGGACATAACTATGGTCTTGGGTTAATTTTCTCATAAATGCTTTTCGAATTCGATAAATTCGGCTGTCTCCAACATGTCCAATAAATGCCTTATTATTATATATTAAGCAAATTTCTAAAGTAGTACCCATTCCTTCTAATTCTTTGCTCTCTTTGGATTTTTCATATACTACCATATTAGCATATTCCATGGCACTACCTACTAATTGAATAATGCTATCTTTATCTTTGTTGACCTCTTGGAAATTATTTTCGATATAACTTTTGGCTGTCTGGATAGCTAACTTACTGGCTATTTCGCCGCCATTATAGCCTCCCATTCCATCTGCTAACATATATAATTGCACTTCATCTAATGATTCAGATATATAGTAATCATCTTGATTGATTTCTCTTACTTTTCCAATATCTGATTTTGCATAAGCCTTTATCATTTTTTCACCTCTTTTTCTTGTGCTCTATTTTCTCTTTTTATTTTATATCACAAGTTTGTATTTTTTGCAATAGATTTGTTTTATCCTCCCCATTTGTGCTATAATAATAACAAATATTAAAGTTTTAGGAGACCAACTATGTATTTAGAAAAATTAGAATTTAGTAAAATATTAGAAATGCTAAGTCACTTTTGCTTGACATCGCAAGGAAAAGAACTTTCCATTCATTTGTTACCAAATCATCAAAAAGAAACCGTAACTAAGCTTTTAGCCCAGACAGCAGAAGCTGTTAATCTATCTTATCGTAATGGATTTCCACCTTTTTTTAAGATAGCAGATAGCTTTGCTATCGAACTAAAAAAATTAGAAAGTAATCATTCTTTATCCGCAAAAAGTCTGTTAAATCTTGCTCACATTTTTAAATTATCACAAGATTTAAAAGATTATTTTAATAAAGATTTTATCGATATTTCCGAATATCCTATTCTCTCTAGCTTATTTTCGCAATTATACAGCAATACAAATATTATTGAAAAAATATTTCGCTGTATTATAGATGAAAATACCCTAGATGATAGAGCTTCTAAAACATTACAATCCCTTCGTAACCAAAAAAGAAAATTAGAACAAGAAATTAGAGCAAAATTAAATGATATGCTTCATTCTTCTACTTATGCTAAATATGTACAAGAAAGCCTTGTTACCATACGAAATGAAAGGTTTGTTATTCCTATCAAAGAAGAATACCGTTCTCAAATAAAGGGGTTTATTCACGATATTTCTAATGCTGGTTCTACAGTTTTTATCGAACCTATTTCTGTTTTCGAAAAGAATAACGAACTAAATCGTCTAAAAAAAGAAGAAGAATTAGAAATTGAAAGAATCCTACAAGAATTAACTAAGCTTTTTTTTCCTTATGTAGAGGAATTATCCTTAGATATTCGTCTTATTGGTGAATTAGATTTTATCTTTGCCAAAGCAAAATTTTCTAAATCACTGCAAGCAACGACGCCACTTATTAATTGTAAAAAAGAATTGCACTTAAAAAATGCTAGACATCCTTTAATTGCCCCAGAAAAGATAGTCCCTATCTCTTTGGATTTAGGTAGTAATTTTAATACGCTAGTTATTACTGGTCCTAATACAGGTGGAAAAACTGTTACTTTAAAAACAGTGGGACTTTTAACTTGTATGGCTTGTAGTGGACTTAATATTCCTTGTGATGAAAATTCTAGTATCTATGTTTTTGACAATATTTTTGCTGATATTGGAGATAATCAAAGCATTAGCAATTCTTTGAGTACCTTTTCTTCCCATATGTCCAATATTGTAGAAATCACAAAACAGGCCACAGAAAATTCTTTGATTTTAGTAGATGAGTTAGGCTCTGGTACTGACCCTTTAGAAGGTGCTAATTTAGCCATCAGTATTTTAGATTATTTTCAAGCAATTGGTAGTTTAACCATTGCTACTACTCATTATCAAGAATTAAAGCAATACGCCCTTGTAAGCAATGGTTTTGAAAATGCTTCTGTAGAATTTGATATTTCTACGCTAACCCCTACTTACAAATTATTAGTTGGCATTCCTGGCAAAAGCAATGCTTTTGAAATTAGTCAAAAATTGGGTTTGCATGATGCTATTATTGAGAAAGCAAAATCGATGATGACTTCTAGTCAAATTGATATTGAAAATTTGTTAAAAAGTATTTATGATAATAAAGCTTCTATTGAAAAAGAAAAAATTGAAATTTCCCAAGAATTAGAGCGTATCACTAAATTAAGAAGTTCCTTAGATAAGGAAAATGACGATATTAAGCGTCAAGAACAAGAATTAATTCATAATGCTAAGATAAAAGCCAGAAATATTTTACTAGAAGCTAAAGAAGATGCTACTGAAATTATTAAAAATATGTCTTCTTTCAGCCATCGTAAAGATTTGGAAAATGCTAGAAATACATTAAATACTAAAATTAGAAATATCAATTCTATGGATATAATAGAGGATACGAATTCTTTTGAAGTTAAAAAAGATATTCTTCCAATACAAGAAATTAAACCAAACAAAGAAGTTTTTGTAACCTCTCTTGGACAAAATGGTATTGTGCTTTCTCATATTTCTAAATCAAATGAAGTGCAAGTTCAAATTGGAAGTTTAAAAATGAGTGTAAATGTTAAGTATTTAAGCGCTTCGAAAACTACTTCAAAGTCCTCTCCTCGTTCTAGTAGTACTAGTTTACCTCACATTTCAAAAACGAAAAGTGTAAAGTCTGAAATTAATGTGATTGGCTTAAATGTTGAAGAAGCTATTTTTGTGATTGATAAGTTTTTAGATGATTGTAGTTTGGCTAGATTAGAAAATGTTCGTATTGTTCATGGTAAAGGTACTGGAAAATTGAGAACTCGGTATTCATGAATTTTTGAAAAAACATCCTCACATAAATTCTTTTCGCTTAGGTTCTTTTGGTGAGGGTGAAATGGGTGTTACGATTGCCCAATTGAAATAATTTTCAAAGCCTATTGTATTTCCCTTTAATAGGCTTTTTTACTTTTCTTTTTGTTGTTCTAATGCATATATTCTGTGTCCATGTATATCAATTACTTTTTTGTTTCTTTCGTGCTTTTTGTCTGCTTCTTCTAGCTTTTCCGTATGTCCTACTATAACTTCTAATATTAGGTCTATTTTTTGGCTATGTTCGTTTTCCATTATGGTTACTGTGTTTCCTATTCTGGTTAGTTCTTCTTGCATTTCTTTTTGTGTTTCTTCCATTCGGTCCTGTCTTTTTACCATTTCTCGGAAATCTCTTCTCATTTCTTCTTGTGTTTTTAGCATTCCATCTTGCACTTTTTCCATCTCGTCTTGCTTCTTTTGTATTTCAATTACTGTCTTTTCCATCTCGTCTTGCTTCTTTTGCATTTCAATTATTGTCTTTTCCATCTCGTTTTGCTTCTTTTGCATTTCAATTACTATCTTTTCTGTTTTGATTAACTTCTCTTGCATTCCATCTACTATTTCTAGTATTTTTTCTTGTGTATTAGAAATTTGCGTTACTTTATCTATTAATAATTCCACTGCTTGTTCCATTCTTCTTCCTCCTTGTATAATGTATTTAGGTTTTTAGTTAGAGGATTTACCTATAAACCTATT